>JAEWFX010000055.1 GCA_023388605.1 Bacillota bacterium | reverse complement strand
TTAGCTGAAAAACTCTCAGCGGTTTCAGAATGCTCAACATCACTAAAATCTAAAGGGTTGCTCTGCATAGTTGTGCAAGCTTGCAGACGTTTGATAGTCGGCAGCAATTGCTCGGCAAAAAATTTATAGCATTCGGCGCAACCTACTCGACCGCGCTTTTGTATATCCATAAAACTTTGCTTACATACAGGGCAACGTCTTACTTCGTATTCGCGCTCTGGCTTAAACCCGACATTAAAATCGAAAAACTCATTCTGTAAAATCTCATTGAGCCAATCATCATTGAATAAGCTAGCCATAATTACCCCCTATGCTGTGCGATCATCGTCTTGATAATCTTTTTTACAAGTTGAGCACGAAAACTATTGATTTGAGATTGAGGAAGCATCGCCAAAAATGGTTGCGAGACAATACTCTTGAGAATCTCAGCCCAATCTTCATCAATAACTTGATGATTTACCAAAGCCGCCCAAATTTTCTCACTCTCCTGTTGGGTTAAACTGTCAGGCAAATTGCGATACAAACTCACCAGCCAATTATTCCCTTCCACAAAATCGATCCGACGGATAACCACCGATCCACCACCGCCGCGTTTGCTCTCAATCACATAACCGAGATCATCACGAAAACGCGTACTCAACACATAACTGATCTGCGAGGGTACACAATTCATCTGTGAAGCTAAATCCTTACGCGAAAACTCCCACAAACCATTGTGTGCCTCAATCATCTCTAACAACATTCTTTCAATTTGATCACTTAGTCTTGCCATATCATCACATCTTTTTATCAGTATTTTCGAACTGAAATCATCGTTTAAACTTATTTGTCTTTCTTTGACTTTGTCTTTCATTGACTATTATAGTCTTTATCTGACTAATTGCAATAAATATATTTTTTCACTAAAATTCGTAATCTTTGATACAAATAAAAAGCAAAATAAATTAACACCTATCTTCACCTAGTACTAAAACTTCGACTATTATTTAATGAAAGCAAAGCTATTAAAGGTACGGGAAAAGTTATGACTAAAAAAATTAGTAAAACTCCAGCCATGCGCGTCTTAGAGACAGCTGGCATCAGTTATATCCCCCACGATCTCACTATGCCTGAAGGTACAACTGATGCAATCACCGTAGCCGAACTGCTCAAAGTTGATCCTCTGCGAGTTTTTAAAACACTGGTCTGTCAAGCAGATGATGGTAGTTTGTTGGTAGCAATTATCCCAGGCGCAAGTAAACTCGATCTCAAAAAACTAGCCAAATCTGCAGGTCACAAGTCCTGCCAGATGATCAAGAACGCAGATCTAAAACCACTCACAGGCTATATCCATGGTGGTTGTTCACCTTTTGCGATGAAAAAAGATTTCCCCTGTTTTGTCGAAAGCTACGCTGAAGCTTACGACACTATTTTTGTCTCAGCTGGGCAAATCGGTAGACAACTAGAAATTGCTCCTCAAGCTTTGATTGATTTTCGCGGAGCAACCTTTGCTGACCTGATCCAGGATCAATGAAGCTTCTCAGAAATCGTCTAAGCATTCTACACAAAAAATCAATACAATAATCAGTTTTTTATATCTATTCTGACACTTGTCAAACAATTATCATAAGGATTATATTGTTTTCGTAAACGTTGCCGGTAATTGTGTGATCGACACTAAAAGATCTTAAAACCACAGAGATCTAGCAGTATTTATCGAAAAACACGACCTAAACTATGACAAATACTATGGAGGGACAATGGAAAAAGTTGAGAAAAACAATGTCCAACAAAAAACTGATTCATTGGTGCAAAACGCCTTACAAGCGCTTGAAGAATTCAAGCTATTGAATCAAGAGCAAGTAGATTATATTGTAGGTAAAGCTTCTGTCGCAGCCTTAGATAAACATGGCTACTTAGCTGAGCTGGCTGTCAATGAAACTGGTCGCGGTGTGTTCGAAGACAAGGCGACTAAAAATCTATTTGCCTGTGAACACGTCGTCAATAAAATGCGTAATCTCAAGACCTGTGGTGTAATTCTTGAAGAAGAAGTCGAAGGTCTTGTGCATATAGCTGATCCCGTCGGTGTTGTATGCGGTATCACTCCTGTTACCAACCCCACCTCTACAGCAATCTTCAAATCTTTGATCTGTTTGAAGACGAGAAATCCCATTATTTTCGGCTTCCATCCGAGTGCTCAGAAATGTTCAGTCGAAGCCGCTAAGATTGTCTACGAAGCTGCAGTAGCTGCTGGAGCTCCTAAAAACTGTATTCAGTGGATCGATGAGCCTTCTCTCGACGCCACTAAAGCTCTGATGAATCACCCTGATGTAGCTACTATACTGGCAACCGGCGGTAACGCCATGGTTAAGGCAGCTTATAGTTGTGGAAAACCTGCTCTGGGTGTCGGTGCAGGTAATGTTCCAGCCTATGTTGAGAAGAGTGCCAACGTAAGACAAGCAGCCCATGACATCATCATGTCTAAGTCATTTGATAACGGTATGGTCTGCGCTTCCGAACAGGCAGCCATCGTCGACAAAGAGATCTACAATGAATTCTGTAAAGAGCTCAAAGATTATCATGTATATTTCGCCAGCAAAGCTGAAAAAGCCAAATTAGAGCAATTCATGTTCGGTGCTACTGCTGGTAGCAAAGAAGCAGAGGATACTAATCTCAATCCCAATGTAGTCGGTAAATCAGCTCAATGGATAGCTGAACAAGCTGGCTTCAAAGTACCTGAGAGAACTACTGTAATCGCAGTAGAATGTAAAGAAGTCGGTCTGCAAGAACCCTTATCCCGTGAAAAATTATCACCTGTCTTGGCCATCATCAAATCTAAATCACAAGAACACGGTTTCGAACTGGCAGAACAAATGGTTGAACTTTACGGTCTGGGTCACTCCGCCGCCATCCATACTGCTTCCAGCACCATCGCTAACGAATTCGGCGTTAAGGTCAAAGCAATTCGTGTCATCTGGAATGCACCTTCAACCTTCGGCGGTATCGGCGATGTCTACAACTCCTTCCTCCCTTCACTCACACTGGGATGCGGTAGTTACGGCAGCAACTCCATCGGCGGAAACGTAAGTGCAGTCAACCTCTTAAACATCAAGAAAGTCGGTAGAAGACGTAATAATATGCAATGGTTCAAAGTTCCTCCTCGTATCTATTTCGAGCGTGATTCCATCCAATACCTACGTGACATGCGTGATATTCACCGCGTGTTCATCGTCTGCGATCACACCATGGTCTCACTGGGTCTAGTCAAAAAGATCACCGATCAATTAGATCAACGCCGTGAGAAATGTGTATATCAACTCTTCCCTTCAGTTGAACCAGATCCAGATATCACCACCATTCAAAAAGGTGTTGAGTTAATGCACGATTTCAAACCTGATACCATTATCGCTTTAGGTGGTGGTTCTCCTATGGATGCCGCCAAATCGATGTGGATGTTTTATGAGCAACCAGAAGTCGATTTCCGTGACATGGTGCAAAAGTTCATGGATATCCGCAAACGTGCCTTCCGTTTCCCTGATCTCGGCAAAAAGGCTCGCATGGTCTGTATTCCTACAACCTCAGGTACAGGTTCAGAAATCACTCCCTTCGTCGTAGTCTCAGACAAAAAGAACAATAAAAAATATCCTGTCGCCGATTATGCTCTGACTCCTAACGTAGCCATAGTCGACCCTGCTCTGGTCATGGATGTTCCTGGCTTCATCGCAGCTGATACAGGTATGGACGTTCTCACCCATGCTACAGAGGCTCTGATTTCAACTCTCGCCAGTGACTACACTGACGGTTTGGCCTTGCAAGCGATCAAATTAGTATTCAAATACTTAGAGCGTTCAGTCAAAAACGGCAATCAAGATCCTGAAGCTAAAGAGAAAATGCACAATGCCTCAACCATAGCTGGTATGGCTTTCGCCAACGCCTTCCTCGGCATTTCCCACTCTCTAGCTCATAAAATCGGTGGTCTGCACCATACTGTTCACGGCAGAACCAATGCAGTCTTATTGCCACACATCATCATGTACAACGGCACCAAGCCCAACAAGATGTCTACTTGGCCGAAGTACAATTACTACAAGGCAGACGAAAAGATTCAAGAAGTTGCTCAGATGCTGGGATTACCGCATTCTACTCCACAGGAAGCAGTTAAGGCGTACGCCAAAGCTTGCTATGATTTAGCAAAAAAACTAGGTATGCCTACTAGCATCAAAGAGATGGGTGTCGATGAAAAAGCCTTCAATGATTCCATTCACGACTTAGCGATGTTAGCTTATGAGGATCAATGCTCACCTGCTAACCCCCGCTTACCTCTCGTCAAGGATATGGAACGTATCTTGCACGATGCCTACTACGGTGAAGTTAATTACGACTTAGTATAATTATCTCTTCCCAAATAAAACAGGGGTCCTTGGCCCCTGTTTTATTTTGTCTATACCTACTCAACCGTCACGGATTTAGCGAGATTACGTGGATGATCGACATCTAGCCCCTTATGTTTGGCGACATAATAGGCTAGCAATTGCACATAGATAGTCGATTGAAAAGCGAGTAGGTCTGTTCTTCCAGGCAAAAGATCTAAACGGACGTCATACAAATCTTCTTCGTGTGGGAAATCACCCGCTGCGATCAGTATCACCATAGCTCCCCGACTCTTAACTTCACGGATATTAGAACGCATTTTTTCGTACAATCGGTGATCTGTGACAATGGCGATTACCGGTGTTTGATCTTCGATCAGCGACAATGTGCCGTGCTTTAATTCGCCTGCAGCATAAGCTTCACTGTGAATATAAGATATCTCCTTAAGTTTGATCGATGCTTCCATAGCAGAAGCGAAATCTCTACCCCTGCCGATAAAGAAAGCATCTTGTGCGCCCATTAAACGCTCGCTGATTTTCTCGATCACTTCTTCCTTACTCATCAACTCATGGTAGATATCAGGCAAGCTCAAAAGTTCTGACAAAATCGTCGATACTTGCTCACTCAATTTGCCTTGTGCCTCACCGATAGCGAGCATAAGCAAGTAGAGAATCAATAGTTGAACCGTGTAGGCTTTTGTACTGGCGACAGCGATCTCTGGTCCCGCATGCGTATAGAGGACGCTATCAGCCTCTACTGCAAGTGCTGAACCTTTAACATTGACAATGGCAAGAGTATGTGCCTGCTTGCTCTTAGCTAGCCGTAGAGCTGCTAAAGTATCTGCTGTTTCACCTGACTGCGAAATGGCTACGAAAAGCGTTTGAGGACGCAGCAAAGCTGCACTATATCTAAATTCTGAAGCTATCTCAACTCGACAAGGTACACCCACTAATTCTTCTAACCAGTGCTTAGCCATCAGTCCAGCGTGATAGGCAGTTCCACATCCTGTAATCACTACCTCTTCTATCTGCTTAAGAATATCAGCAGATGGTGATTCTAACTTTAATCTGCCGCCATCGATGCGAGGTTTCAAAGTACGCAGAAACACCTCCGAAGATTCGTGAATCTCTTTGTGCATAAAAAAATCATGACCTTGCTTTTGAGCTTCTTCGATATCCCAGTCTATTGTCTCCCAAAACTGTTTCTGTTCCTCGCCTGCAAAATCAAATATGGTGATCTGTTTGGGTTTAACTTCGGCAAACGATTTTTCGGGAAGAATACAGAATCTATCACTCAATAAATTAGTGCCGAGAATGTCTGAAGAGATCACCGCTGAATCGTCGTCGATGTTGACCACTAAACTAGATGCCTGTCTTACAGCATATAGACTTTCTGGCTTATCAAAAAAACTGATTGCCAGAGCAAAACTGCCTGTAAAAGCTGGTAGAGCAGAACATAGGCAGGTCTTGATATCCCTAGTTTGTCGGTAGTGATAGTCAAGCCATTTTGCAGCTACTTCACTATCTGTCTCAGAATAGAACTCATACCCTTGTTCTAATAATTGTATTTTTAACTCTAAATAATTCTCAATAATGCCGTTATGTACTAAACAGAGATTATCAGAGAAATGAGGATGACAATTTTCTGTAGTCGGGCTACCGTGTGTTGCCCAACGTGTATGACCGAGGGCAACAGTAGAATCTTGCTCGCCTAATTTTTCTGCTAATTCTGCCACCCGACCAACAGCCTTAATAACAGTAAAGGGTGGCTCATCGTCGATAAAAGCTATTCCTGCACTGTCATAACCGCGATACTCTAGTGCCTGTAAACCTCGATAAACTATTTCCTTGGCGGATCGCTTACCGATAAAGGCCATAATTCCACACATAGTAACTCCTTTCCCGCGACAAAATAAGCTCAGAGCATATTTTGAGCAGGACAATAATTTTAGTATGTGGGAAGTTCAGGGATCTTTGTCGCTTCGTCACCGAAGAATTTAATCCGTGATACGCAGCTCCCGACTACGGCGAGACATCCGCCGAATTTTCGATCGTCTCGCACCTCGTCGTCCCTCAAGCAAAAGCTTCCGGCTGGGCACTGGCGCTAATTTTTCTTCTAGTACATCTTCAAGTAATTCTCTAGTTTCACTGTACTAACAGACACATTTCTGTGTGAGGATCTGCCGTGATCCTAAGCTTAAAAATAATAACCTGTCTGGATAGGGATCATCAAGTAGTGAATAAAAAGAGGAGCCTCCAGGGCTCCCCTGACAAGACAAATAATACTATCACCGTTTTTTGAGCATTTGATTATATTTCTTCACCTTAGCCTTGTAGTAAAAATAAAAACTCAACCAAATGATTAGCCAAATAATTATGACAAAAAGGATAAAACCAAAAACTTCATTCAATGAGAGAGTAAACCAATGTAGATATATACCTGCAGACAACAACAGTGTCACTGAGAGCACAAGATGGATGATGCTTACAATCGTTAATCCTAGTTTTTCGTTTTTATATAAAAAACTAATCAAGTAAGAGAAAACACCTAGACCTGCGTATACTAGCATACTCAGTACAACACCTTGGTTCGGATCGGCAAATTGTTGAGCAAACTCTTGCGTCGTACCATTAAAAACTGTATTGGTCAGAATAGAAATGATTAAACTTATCAGCACTCCAACACTGATGCCGATACAGGCTGCGCAAAGACCTTCATATATGCGTTTCATAATCCCTCCTGCTAAATACCTAGCTTTTCTTTGAAAGCTTTAAGCGATCTACGCGAAACATAACATTGAGTATAATTTTTAAGCTTTAGACCGATGACGCCAGTGAGCGAGAGATCTAGTCTATCGACATGTTTGAGATTTACTATCTCACCCTGATTGATACGGATAAAATCTTTAGTAGCACAGAGTTCTTCAAGCTTGCTCAAACTGAACTTTACTTGCCAGATACTATCAGCTAGCTCAGCGAAAATACGTTTGCGTTCCGTATAGAAACGATACACTTCATCTAAATCGATGAGTTTCGCTTCTCTGTTGCCGTCTTCGCCCACGCCTACAATTTTGGTACTAGTCATGTTGAGCTCAGAGATATAACGTTCGATAGCCAAACAATCGTTGTTTTGCTCAGCAGCATGACACTGTACTACCATTTCCTTTAAGTCAGGATCTAAATGAAATTCATACCTTATCACCAGCTAACTCCTTTCTCACTCAGTAGTAGACGACGCTATTAGTCAAACACTGCATCTATGAACTCAGATTAAGGTAGCTGAAACTATAGCTCAAGGCTTTTGGGCTATGCGGTAGCTAATACAAGTTATGCGGTAGCTAGTACAGATAATCATCTGGCTTACAAACCACTTCGCCGTAGTTTTAATCATCTAAATAAAGGTATATAATTATTCGATATTGCGGCTCAGGTTTCAGAACTTTAGCCCCATCTCAGGTAGCTATCCATAAAGTTCAATTACTTTAAACTCAAAAACCGCCGCTTTTCATTTCATTCAGAAAGGCAATTATTGTGATACGAAAATTAAGCAAACATTGGCGCCAATATCGAATTTATGGCTACATCTGTCCTCTAGTAATGATTATTGAAGTATTCCTCGATATCCTGGTGCCACTCTACATGGCACAACTCATCGATGTCGGTATAGTCGGACGTGATTTTCATATGATCAAGTTGCTATGTCTCCGCATACTCCTCTGCGGTCTCGGAGCATTGATCTGCGGAGGTCTAGGATCATACTTGGCTTCATTCGGTAGTATGGGTTTCGCCGCTGACCTACGACAGGATCTCTATGACAAGGTAAATAGCTACTCCTTCACTAATCTGGATCAGATGAGGACATCGACTTTGATCACCCGCATCACCAATGATGTCCAACAAGTTGCTCAAGGGTTAATGATGATTGTGCGTGGAGCTATCCGAGCTCCCTTGATGATCATCTTCGCTCTGATCATGGCCTATCGACAATCTGCAAAATTAGGTAGTATCTTCTTCTTCATGATCCCAGCCATAGTTTTATGCATAGGCATTATCATGGCGCTATCTCTTCCTCGTTTTAAAGCTGCGCAAAAAGCTTTGGATGAAGTCAACGGAGTCACCCAAGAAAATCTTAGAGCTATACGCGAAGTTAAGGGTTTTGTCCGCGAAGAGCAGCAAATTTCTGTGTTTGATAAAATCAATCAAAATTTACGTCAGAAAAACATCGCTGCTTTTAAGATCATCGCCCTCGCTTTCCCCTCACTCTACAGCATCTCCAATATCTTTATCGGTGTGATCTTTTGGTTGGGCGGTAAAATGGTGCTAGGAGGTACCTTTGAGATAGGACGTCTAAGTGCTTTCGCGACATACTGTTTTCAGATCACTTTCTCCTTGATCTTCCTAAGTTTCATCTTTATGCAGATTTCTCGAGCAAAAGTATCGGGTGAACGTATCGTCGAAGTATTCGATGTCGAATCTGATCTTCGAGAAAAAGCTGATCCTGTAACTGAGATTTCTGACAGCACTATACGTTTCGATAGAGTATGCTTCCGTTACCCCTTCATGTCTGCCGACGCTCTTAAAGAAGTGACTTTTGAGATCAAAGACTCGCAGACACTGGGTATTATCGGCACTACAGGTTCAGGTAAATCTTCAATTATTCAGCTGATCCCTCGCCTCTACGATCTGCGTACTGGATCGATTCACATCGGTGAACACAATGTCAAAGACTATGCTTTTAAGACTCTGCGTGAAGATGTAGCGATAGTCTTCCAAAAAAATGAGTTATTTACTGGTACTGTACGCAGCAACATGCTTTGGGGACGTGGAGATGCCAGCGACGAAGATATCATCCACGCACTCAAGGCTGCAGACGCATATGAATTTGTCTCTAAGCTACCCGAAGGCTTAGATGCACCCGTCGAACGTGGCGGCAGCAATTTTTCAGGTGGTCAACGCCAACGTCTCTGTATTGCTAGAGCTTTAGTACGTCGTCCTAAAATTTTGATTCTAGATGATTCTACATCTGCCGTAGATACCAAGACTGAGCAACGTATCTTGAATAGTCTTAAAACTCTATATCCACATTTGACAACTGTTATCATCGCTCAGCGAATCAGCACTGTTGAAAACTGTGATCATATACTCGTACTCGACGAGGGCATGATCGAAGCTCAAGGCACACACAAAGAACTTTTAGAGAGTTCAAATATTTATCAAATCATCTATGATTCACAGAAGAAAGGGGTGATCGCATCGTGAGCCACGAAAAACACTCGCCAAAATCCTCTTTGACTTTAGAGAATGTCCGTCGCTTACTCTCCCTCTTATCTAAAGAAAAAACACGCATGCTCTTCGCTTTGCTGTTTATCGGCATCGCCACTATTCTACAGTCCGCTGTGCTGACCTTGCAGAGACCGATCTATAATATGCTCACCGAAGGTGTTGCTTGGGGGCGTATCTTGCCCTATATTCTCGCTATTCCAGCGATCGTGCTCTTAGCATCCGCTATACAGTATGTAGCAAATTTATTTTTGTGCTACGGCACACAAAATATTTTGAGCAGACTACGTGCAGCGATCTTTGCACATCTACAGAGTCTACCCATACCTTTCTTCGATCGTACTAGCCACGGTGAACTTATGAGTACTCTCACCAACGATGTCGATCGTCTGCAAGAGTTTTATGGCAATACCTGGAGCAGCATAGTCTCCTCATCTCTACAGATCATTGTTTTCTTCATCATAATGACTACGCTCAGTTGGCAATTGATGATTGTAAACTGCATTCTATTGATCTTCCCGCTCCTCTGTTCAAAACTCATCGCCAAGAGATCTGCGGCGCTTTTCGTCACTCAACAACAAAAGATCGCTGCTCTGAACGGCTTCGTCGAAGAATATGTGGAAGGACAGAAAATTGTCAAAGCATATACTCATGAACAAGTGGCTTCTGCTGATTTTGCTGAGATCAATCGAGAACTACAAAAATCTAGTTCTAAAGCTCAGACATACGCGACAGTACTCTTCCCCATTCTCGGTAATTTCAGCTACATCAGCTATGCCATCCTCGGCCTATTGGGAGCCTACTTGGCTTTATCGGGATATATCGATATCGGTGCCTTGATGACTTTCTTGACGATGAGCCGCAACTTCTCTCAACCCATCGGCAATATCGCTCAGCTATTCAACAATGTCGCACAGGCTTTGGCTGGCGCTGAGCGTATCAATAAATTATTCAAAGAAGAATCAGAAATCGATGACGGAGATGTCTGTTCAGAGGCTGGCAATTGGTTGATTCCACAAGCTGACGGTTCTATCGAACGCCGTCTTATCCGCGGAGAGATCGTCTTTAAAAATGTTGATTTCTCCTACGTAAAAGGCCAACCCATCCTCAAAGATATCTCGCTCTGGGCAAAACCCACACAGCGTATCGCCTTAGTTGGTTCAACTGGAGCTGGTAAAACGACGATCACCAATCTGATCAATCGCTTCTACGAGATCGATGAGGGTCTCATCACATATGACGGCATCGATATCCGCCGCATCAAAAAAGCTGATCTGCGTCGCGGTCTCTCCATGGTTTTACAAGAGACTCATCTTTTCAAGGGAACTATTCGCGAAAATCTGCGTTTTGGTCGTCTGAGTGCAACCGATGAGGAGATCGAAGCAGCGGCACGCTCTGCTCATGCCCATCACTTTATCAGCGAGCTAGAGAAAGGCTACGACACCGAACTCTTACCTGACGGCAGCAATCTCTCGCAGGGTCAACGCCAGTTGCTCGCTATCGCCCGTGCTGCCATCGCCCGTCCCTATGTGCTAATTCTCGATGAAGCTACAAGCTCCGTCGATACACGCACTGAAAAATTGATCGAGCAAGGCATGGATCACTTGATGAAACAAGCTACTACTTTTGCTATCGCCCACCGACTCTCTACCGTCCGCACAGCCAATGCGATCATGGTACTTGAACACGGTGTCATCATCGAACGCGGTACACACGATGAATTGATGGAACAAAAGGGAACTTATTACGATCTCAATATGGGGACGGTACAACTGACGTAAAACTCATAAAAAAGGGACTGATCCAGTGATTGAATCAGTCCCGACCACAAACTATCTCAGATAGTATTAGGTTTAGTTCTTGTTATTATTTAATTTCAATCTCCAAACCATTGCGATAACCATCAGGGTGAGCAGAACAGAGAGCATCTGCCAATTATATTGTTCACCTGTTTTAGCCAATTTCTCTTTAGTTTCTGACTTAGATTGATCTGAACCAACAGAAGGCTTCTCACTGGAGGAGTTGGTCTTCTCTACAACTGGTGCTTTAGTAGTTTGCTCAGTTTTCGAAGAACTTGCTGTAGTACCTGTTTCGGTAGATTTTGAAGGCTCAGTCGGCTTCGTAGGTTCAGTCGGCTTCGTAGGTTCTGTTGGCTTCGTAGGTTCTGTTGGCTTTGTCACTTCGCTTCCAGACGTAGTCGTAGTGGTTGTGGTTGTGGTTGTGGTAGTAGTAGTTGTTGTGGTGGTTGTGGTTGTTGTTGTCGTGGCTGTCGGATCCTTCTCGTACACATAGGTAACGTGTAGAGATTCACCACGCGAGAATCCATGGCGGAATCTATTTTGGTTCGGATCCTTGTCAACAGTATACGTTTCTTCTCTTTGTGTTGAAGTAGCACTATCTAATCTCAGACGAGTAATATTGTAAACAATGGTCTTAATCTTCCAGCCTTCTTCTACTGTAGGCATCGGCACAGTATAGACGACTCGACCTTCCTCTTCTTCAGCATCTTTCTTGATGACTGCTCTTGCATAGTAGTCATGCTCCGGCTTTGTAAAATCAATTACTTGTGTTTGCTCACCTTCAGAAGTGAAGTGACCATGTTCACCGGCATCGGCAGTAAATCTGGGTGACGGCAATAAGAAATGTGCATACAGTTTCATTCCATCTGTCAACACAGTATTTTCATCGACCTGAGTGCCACCTACTTCTTCAGTAAACCAGCCGACAAATTTAGAATCAAGTGAATGAGCTTTTTCTTTAATTAGGTCAGCAGTAGCACCTTCGTCAAATTCCAGCACCTTAGTTCTATCTGAAGTTTTCGCCGAATATTTGTTACCTTCCAGTATCACATGAGCATCGTGGTCATATGGAGCTTTAGGATAGTCCTCCATAATATTATTGGGATAAGCTACCAATGTGACCTTGATCTTGCTAGGTGTGGGCGTGACATCAGCACTGCCTCTCTCTACAGCTTTCAGAGCTTCTTTACCTTCGTTAAACAGTGATTTGATCGCCTTGAGCATCTCACCATCATTATCTTCAGGAACACCTTTTAGTTTCTGTTGATAATCGGCCAGAACAGCATCTAACTTTTCTCTTTGCTCTGTTGTATATTTTTTCTGCTCGTCTTTCTCTAAGTCACTGACTTTGATCAATGCTTGATAATATACCTCGAGATCACTGAGAGCTACTTCACGCTCAAAATTACCGAGACGGATATAAATTGTATTTTTGAGATTTTCAAGGATATCAACTTGTACCGAATAATTTTCCCGATTAGCGGTGATTTGATTAATCATCTCATCTTTGTCAAGGTTAAGTTTTTGCTTGACTGTGTCATTGCTGGCTCTGTCTAAAGCCGCATTGTAATGAGGATCTAAGGCCTGAAGAGAGTTCTTCAATGCCTCATCCAAGATGCGGTTATATTCATCATCTAGCCTTTGCTTGAGAACGGATACTTTTTCCTGATAATCTGAGGGCGGCAGATCCGTAGGAATGTCATTTAATTCCCGTTGAATTTCATTTAATACTTCAAGGAATTCCTGATAATAACCATCATTACCACCAGACAATTCTACTCGAGAATGTCCTCTATAATAATCTATCTTTTCTTGAGCTTCTTGCTTTACTGTCTCATTAGAATTACCTTCCTCAGCTACAACTGCACTATGTTGAGAGTTGATCGGTAAAACAACACTGGTCAGCAATAGACCAAAAATGAGGACAAAAGCAAGTAGAATTTTGTAAATTCTTTGTTTATGCATAATAAACCTCCTCGTAGAAAATTTAGTTTCTTCTCTTTGAGTATAATAAAAATAAGAAAATATTTACAATAAAGCTTCAGGGAGGCCAGATTATATGGGGAAATCAGTAAACAGATTAATCATTATCGGTGCTGGACCTGCTGGTGTATCAGCTGCTCTATACGCTAAATCACGTGGCATCGACACTACAATTATTGAGAAACAATCGATAGGTGGTCTAATTCGTACAGTTAGTAAAGTCAGCCACTATACAAGTTTACTAGGTGATGAAACTGGTTTAGATTTTGCTAAACGTCTTGAAAATCAACTTCATGCTGCAGATATAAAAATTATTGAGGATGAAGTCAATCAGATAGAACGATGTTGTGATGGCTTTTCCTTGAGTGGTAAAAATAATTGTTATCATGCAGCTGCCGTGATTATCGCTAACGGTAGCGAAGCCAAAGACCTAGAGATCGCTGGCGAAACTTCTGACACTGTCTCACATAACGCATATGCTAGCAGAGATCAAATTGACGACAAACTTGTAATTGTCTGTGGTGGTTCTGACGGAGCAGCCAAAGAGGCGATATTCCTCTCAAACTATGCCCAAAAAGTAATCATGGTACAGGATCAAACAACAATCCAAATGATCGATGAATTCAAAGAAGAAATCACTAAACGCAATAATATCGAAATCTACACCAACGCTAAGTTAAAGGAGATTTTCACCGATGGTCACACAGTCACAGCAGTAAACATACTCCGTGCTGACCAAGAAATAAACATAGCTGAAAAAGATATCAAGATTTTTGCTTTTATCGGTCAAAAGCCCAATCTAAAATTTGCTGAAAAACTCCTAGATCTGGACACTGCAGGCTATGCTGAGAGTGTAGACACCATCACAGGTACACCGGGATTATTTGTAGCTGGCGATTGTCGTAGTAAACAGGTTAGACAGATAGCTACAGCAGTAGCAGACGGTTGTTTAGCAGGCATCAAAGCTGCACAATACATCAAGAGTTTGGACTGATCCATCTAGAAAACAAAAAACTGGACACCAACTTCAATACTCATTGTATAAAAATCTGGGTGTCCAGTTATGGTGGAGGTGAGGGGAATCGAACCCCTGTCCGCAACCATTTCCGATAAGGCATCTCCGGGTGCAGTCACCTATCAGTTTTCCCGAGCGGACGAGTCAGATGACAAAGAGCCCGTCGGTAAGCTTCATAGTTACATTCCGATGGCAAAGCTTAGACCGGAACGTTGAATGTTTAACCTCTAACAATCAAGGTCTGCTAATTGACACGGGAGTTGACCCGCAGATCAGTCAGTCCCATGGCAACAGTAAAATTAAGCTGCTGCGAGTGCCGGTTTATTGGCATTTAAAGGTTTTGTCGTTTTTTAAAGTGGCCAACGACATCCACTACCCGCTTCCTTATGTTCTATGATCACGTCGAAACCAGTACACCCCCGTAATTATTACGAAGGTTTTTTTATCCTACTACAGAGAATAAAGCTTCGCAAATAAAGACACTCCTACACCAGCTACTGAAAGATCAGATAAGGTAGGAGTGTCCTTGTTTTAAGTGTCTAAATTAGCCGACTAATTTCTGACCTAATTCTTTGCAGGCATCTTCGGTATCTCCCTCAGGAGCTTCAAAGACAGCTAAACCCTCGGCCTTCAGGTTCAGACCGGCTTCTTTAGCATCATCAACCCACTTGGTCATCCACTCACCGTCAGCCCAGGAATAGGAACCGAACAGAACGACTGGTTTATCGCCTAATTGACCTTTGAGTTCTGAGTAGAAAGGCTCGAATTCACCATCTTCTAATTCCTCATCACCCATGGCAGGACAACCTAGAGCAAGAGCGTCGAAACCTAAAGCACTGTCTACATCTGTGTCGCTGACATTCAAGAGCTCTACTTCTGCACCAGCACTTTTAGCGCCTTCGGCTACCAGCTCAGCCATCGCTTCGGTATTACCTGTACCACTCCAAAAAATAACTGCTACTTTTGACATTTCTAACCTCCCGGTAATTCTTAGTTAGCTAGCCGCAATCAGCACATAGTGACCAGAGATCACAACCAGCTTTAACTTGACTTATCAAACAGTCTCGACACGCATTAAACTCTTCAAAGCGTGCCTGAGCTTGTTGAACATTGTGATAGACCTTCCAGTATCCGCATGTTAAAAAATCTCTACCGCCACAGTTTATGAAGCTGAGCACATCACGGACAGGATAACCTAAAAACAAACCTATCTCATGTGGGAATCCGCGGTTTTCCTGCAATCTAGCTCCTAGTTGTGCCAGAATTGCAGATAGATCGAATTCCGAGTTGCTCTTCTCCTTTTCTGAGATCTGCTCATACCCAAACTTTGATAAAGCGTACGCCACATCTGGATCTTGCAGATAAGCTGTCAGAAGGCTCCGACGGTAGACGAAGAGATATTGCACACGAGTATTCTTCGCCAATAACATCAATTCTAAATCCTGCAAATTATGCGGCTTAGTGGCGAGATAAGAACGTACATCTTCTTCGATATGGGTCAATTTAGTGGGAAAACAAACTAAACAGGCAGGTTTTTTGCCCAGCAAAGTACCAGCACAATGTACTGCCAATTTATGCTCTAAGTAAGAGTAATTCACTAAAGACCTCCGGAACGATCTAATAGAGATACTATAAGCAATACCCTCTTATGTCAAATAGCACAATAAAATTATTAATAACTAAGCGATATTTATGCACTTTTACTGGGGTAATTGTATTTTTGACTATGGTTAATCAACTTGAAAAACAAGATCATAATGCGATAAAACCACAGATCTACAGTATGATCTAATGATCGCCGATAAATAGTTGAGGTCGACGTTTTTCTGGTAATTTAAGAAAAGTCTTGTCTTCGAAGCGATTGCTGATAACGATCAAGGGCAAGGTATCTGTCTTGATACGCAGGAAGTCATCGTGACGCTCGATCTGCATCTCCATGCGACGCACGCGTTTGATATTGGGGCTGCCGGTAAATTCTTGCTGAATCTCCTCTAACGGTTTGGTCAGCATCACGGCGTAACGATTTACCAAACTATCGATTAAACAGCGTTGGTAGAGTTTGCTGATATCGGATTTGAGGTGTATGGTATAGAGCTGAATTTTGACACGTAATTGTTCTATGGTATTGCTCTCTAATTCACCAGCCGTCAGACCGACAATACCAGCAATACTGTTCTGTAAATTGCCGATCAAGCGATCGTTTTGTTGCAACCAATGATCCAATTTGTGCAGACGAGTCAAAACTTGGTGCTCGTCCATGGTCGGGAATGTACCGATCTTGTCTTGGTGATCAGTGAGGAATTGCTGTGCTTTTTCAGCTTGTTCACGCACATATTGCACAGTATCACCTGCCAACAAGTTTCTGACCTTTTCATCAACTTGACGCAGAGATTGCTCGGCTTCGTTGTAGGCTAGAGTGCGATCCCTCAAATCAGATAATTCACGCTGTAAATCTTGTTCAGTCTCAATGCCGGGGATGAATTGTCGCACATGATCTGTCAGGCTCTGTAAATCTTCTGAATAACGTTGTTCACGAGATTTTACATCTTTGGCTAATTGACGCAATTCAGCTTCTCTATTATCGATACGTTGATTGTAGGAAGCGAGTTTACGATGTAAAAAAATCAGATCATTCTGCTGTTTTTTCAAATGTAATTCATTGTTGCGCAGACGATTTACTTTACCGTCTTTGGTGACTTTGCGATAACGATACTCATAGAAAGCCCACACCGAAAACAAGCCGGGTAACAATACCGCTAACGCTGGATACAACCAGTAAACTCTTTGGTTTCTACTGGCGAGAATGAGGATGGCGATCAAAAGCAAAAGCTCGACGACAGCAGCGATCACTGCGATAGCTTTTACATAGCGATCGAGCCCCTGTGGTGTGTCCTTGCTCTGAAAATTTTTGATCCGTAATTTGGAGCGATCGATCTCCTCTTGTAAAACTACAGCTCGATGAATACCATCTCTCGCCTCTTCTTTGATATTCTCCAACTGTTGTTCGCAATATTTATAACGTTCTAGATAGCTCTGCCAGTGTTCGTAGCTGATTCTGACATCAGCTTCCTGCTTCATCAACGACTCTAAAGTTCCAATATTTACATATTGCTTATCCGTATTCGTAGCATTGCGTATACGATTCTCTAACTCAACGCGTTCTTGGTCTAATTTCTCTAAACTCTCCAGACGCTTGATGTGCATGAATTGTTCTAATAATTGTTGTTGACGCAATAATTCATGACGCTCTGCAGTATATTTTTGCTGACATTCCAACAACAAATTCCACATACGCAGAGAGGCTTCGAGATCAGCATATTTTTTGAGTTTCAATTTATAATCCGCGATGAATTCTGCGATTAAACTGCTATTGCGCATCTCAGCTAGAGAAACTTGAGAACTGTAGGGTTGAGATTTGCCAGCAAGACGTTTTTGTAGCTCGCGTTTGAATTGTTTATTGTCGTATGACTGGATCTCAGCAGCGATCTCGTTGAAGTATTCTTCATCTGCTTTGCGTTGTTCATCGCTGTAATTACTTGCTTCAGAGTGAGGTTGTGAGAAAATCTTTTGCCAGGCTTCGACAAATAATTTGCGAGTGAATTGGTCGATCTCTATACGATCATTGTCAAAATCATAATCGACATCATAGATGATATTGTCGATAAATTGTTTAGACGATATGCCGAAGAGCATGCGTCCTGGAGACTGGTTCTTATTGGAAAGATCCAAATCTAGGCTGTCGCCATCAGGTTTTAAAATCCGTAAGAATATGTGATCTACACCTGGATTGAGACGAGTACGCGTGAGTTCGTAGTTGACATTACCCATACGGAAATTGACGCTGCCACCAGTCTCTGTGAGTTCATTCGAAGTATGAGGTTTGGAACCATAGAACAGAAACTTAAAAAAACCATAGAAATCAGACTGCTGTTGTTCGGTAAGAACTAACTTATCCGATTCAGCAGCTGAAAAATCTACGGTTAAATTATCTATTTGACCAAAGTGATCAATTTTAATTGATAGCAATTCAGCCATGGTCTCCTCTAGCGAGTGACCGGCTTATCACTCACTATCTTTTTCTTGTAAATAATCGATGATGGACTTGGCAGCAGTCTTACCTGCACCCATAGCTAGGATAACAGTTGCTGCACCTGTGACGGCATCTCCACCTGCATAAACACCTTCTTTGGAA
Organism: Bacillota bacterium; assembly: GCA_023388605.1. Classification (GTDB taxonomy): domain Bacteria; phylum Bacillota; class Clostridia; order Saccharofermentanales; family DTU023; genus JAEWER01. The sequence goes on along the minus strand of JAEWFX010000055.1, from coordinate 3,676 downwards.
GTTGCCATCGTATCTTCATCAACAATAATACCACCCCAATTATGAGTTTTCATATCTGGAGTAGTATCTTTGATCAATGGGTTAGGAGACGTACCGATAGAAACGACTACGGTATCGACATCGATCAGGAACTCAGAGCCAGGAATGGTCTGCGGACGTCTGCGTCCTGATTCATCCGGCTCACCTAAGCCCATCTCCACACATTCCATCTGCTTGACCCAACCTTTTTCATCACCGATCAGGCGTGTAGGATTGGTCAGCAATTTGAAGATGATACCCTCTTCTTTGGCGTGCTCGACTTCTTCAGCACGAGCAGGCAATTCTTCTTCTGAACGACGATAGACGATGTAGACATTCTTGGCACCCAAACGTTTGGCGGAGCGAGCAGCGTCCATAGCGACGTTACCACCACCGATGATGGCTACATTATCGCCGACACTGATAGGAGTATCGACATTGGGCCACTCATAAGCACGCATCAAGTTGATACGAGTTAAGAACTCATTTGCAGAATAAACTTCGTTCAAGCTCTCGCCTGGTATGTTCATGAAGCGGGGTAAACCTGCACCGGAACCAACGAAGACGGCATCATATCCTTCTTCTTTCATCAGTTCATCTAGAGATTCAATACGACCGATAACCATATTGGTCTTGATCTCAACGCCCATCTCTTTCAATTTGGCGATCTCAGCCTGTACAACAGTCTTAGGCAGACGGAATTCAGGTATACCATACATCAACACGCCGCCAGCCAAGTGCAGAGCTTCAAACACAGTGACCTCACAACCAGCTTTAGCTAGATCGGCTGCACAGGTCAGGCCAGCAGGACCCGATCCGACTACTGCTACCTTGTGACCATTTAACTTGATCTCAGGCACTTCTTTCTTGCCGTGTTCGCGATACCAATCTGCTACGAAACGCTCTAGGCGTCCGATGGCGACAGCTTCACCAGTTTTGGTGCGTACACAACGCATCTCACATTGTGTTTCCTGCGGACAGACACGTCCACAGACGGCTGGCAGGTTATTTGTCGAAGTGATGATCTCGTAAGCTTTTTCAAAATCACGCTCGATGATCATCGCGATGAATTCGGGGATACGTACATTGACAGGACAGCCACCGACACAAGGCATATGTTTACAATTCAAGCAACGCATAGCTTCTTCAACTGCCATGTCCTCGGTATAACCTTCCGCTACTTCCAAGAAATTGCTGTTGCGGACTTCAGGGTCTTGAACAGGCATGTCCACCTTGACCTTAGACATATTGCGTTTCGGTCTTGCAGGTTTTGCAGGAGCCTCTGCTTTATTTACATGGCCCTCAATCACTTTCTGTTCTACTTTGCGTTCACGATCGATGGTCTTAGCCTGCTCGATCTCTTTATTCATGAATTCTTTGAGACTATTGCCCTTATTCTCTTCAGGGCTCATTAAAATACGTACAAAATTCATTCGCCACCTCACTAGAACTTGCGCAATTTACCTGTCAATTTACAGGAATGGAAGGACTCGCTCTCCTTGTCGACGTACACACGTGAACGGCGCATAGCTTCGTCGAAATCAATCTTGTGTCCATCGAAATCCGGACCGTCGACACAGGCGAATTTTGTTTGTCCGTCATAAGTTACACGACAACAACCACACATACCAGTACCATCTACCATGATGGTGTTCATTGAGATAATGGTCTTGATATTGTGCTTACGGGTTAACTCAGAAACAACTTTCATCATGATCAGAGGCCCAATGGCTATAACTAGGTCGTACTTCACGCCTTTTTCAATCTCACGATTGAGAATATCTGAGACAAAACCGTGAGTACCATATGAACCGTCATCGGTAGCGATGTAGAGATTATTGCTAGCTTGAGCCATCTCTTCTTCTAGAATCACCAGATCCTTATTGCGGAAACCGACGATCATATCTACATCAGCGCCAATTTTATTGAGATAAGCAGCCTGCGGATATGCGATAGCGGTACCTAAACCACCACCGATAACTGCGACTTTTTTCCCTTTGAACTCATCCAGCTCAGAAGCTTTGCCCAATGGACCCACAAAATCGAGGATGGTGTCTCCAGCCTCTTTTTGTCCTAGTAAGCTAGTAGATTTACCGACTTCTTGGAAGATGATCATCACGGTTCCTCGTTCTTCATCGGTACCAGCAATAGTCAAGGGAATACGCTCTGAGTCCTCATCTAGACGAAAAATGATAAATTGTCCAGGCTTCGCTTTCTTCGCGATCAAAGGCTGTTCAATCTCCATCATCACAGTGAAGGGATTGAGCCTTCTTTTAGAAGCAATCTTGTACAAAATGACCTCCTACCGCTGTATAAAAAATTAACAACACAGCACACATAACTTAATCTCATTCTATCGTTTTTGACCGTCTTTAATCAAGATTTTACCGCGGTCTATTAAGAAAAAAATTAGAAAATCATACCTAGCCAGTTTGACATTAAAGCAAAAAATAGTATTATCAATTCGTTACAGCCTGTAAAGGCAAATCACTCGTGTTGCAAAACACACCATATGGAAGGAGGCACGAAAGTACTTTGTGCTTTCGTAACTTAAATGAGTCGTCTTATCGGAACTATTTCTCGTGGTATTGTCGCACCTATCTTTCGTCAAAACGATGATTTGGTAGAGATCATCCCCAATCTGATCCTCGATGCTGCTAAAGAAGGTAAATTCGAGCTCAGAGACCGCGATGTCCTCTGCATCACTGAATCCATCGTCGCCCGTACGCAAGGTAACTATGCAACTATCGATGATATTGCTAGCGACATCAAAAACAAGACTGCGAACGCTGAGGTTTTAGGTATTACATTTCCTATCCTGTCACGCAATCGCTTCTCCATCCTCCTCAAAGGTATCGCCAAGGCAACTAAGAAGGTAGTCATTCTTCTCAGTTATCCTTCAGACGAAGTGGGCAACCACCTCTTCGATCCCAATATGCTTTTAGACACTGACATCAATCCCTGGCAAGATGTCTTGACCGAGAAGCAATTTGTGGAAATTTTCGGCGAACCAAAGCATACCTTCACCGGTATGAACTATGTGGAATTCTATCGTTCCTTAGTAGAAGGTCAAGGTGCCGAGTGCGAAATTATTTTCAGCAATGATTGCCGCCACATTTTGGACTATGCTCAAAATGTCATCACCTGCGATATCCACACTCGTGAACGCTCCAAAAAAATACTCACTCAAGCTGGTGCCAAGACTGTTTTAGGTCTCGACAACATCCTGACTGAAGAGAGCAGCGAACACGGCTACAATTGTGACTACGGTCTCTTAGGCTCCAACAAAGCCGATGACGAGCTCGTAAAATTGTTCCCTCATTCTTGCCAAGAGTTAGTAGACAAGGTAGCACAACGCCTGCGTGAACTCAGCGGCAAAAATATCGAGGTTATGATCTACGGCGACGGTGCTTTCAAAGATCCTGTCGGTAAGATCTGGGAATTAGCCGATCCTGTTGTCTCTCCTGCCTATACTCCTGGTTTAGATGGAACACCGCACGAGATGAAGATCAAGTACTTAGCAGACAGTGAATTCAAACATCTCGAAGCTGAGGAATTGGCTGCTGCCATTCGCAACAAAATCAACAACAAAGACCGTTCAGATCTCGAAGACGCAAATAGTGTCGAAGCTGAAAAAACTGAAGGAACTACACCACGT
>JAEWFX010000064.1 GCA_023388605.1 Bacillota bacterium | reverse complement strand
CCTACGGTGAGTAAGCCCACAACAACTGAAAAAACTGTCGAGACGGATGTTCCTGTGATCGAGACTAAGCAAACGACACAAGCTCCTGTAGTTGTTATCCCTACAACTGTAGCCAAGCCAGAAATTACAACTGTTAAGGTGACACAAGTTCAAGTTGTGAAAACCACCGCAGTACAGGAAGTTGATAAAGCTGGTGTGACTACCGCAGTTGCAAAAAATAAGAACAAGCAATTGCCTAAAACTGGTGAAGACAGTAGCTACATGGCGGTTTTCTTGCTGGTAGTATGTGCAGTATTAGTATTTAGCTATCGTAAGTACCAACAGAACTAAGTTCTGTTGAGCTGAATAGCCTATAGCAATTTTACTGAAGCTCCCACAAAGGAGCTTCAGTAACGTAGGAAATAGTTTATAGCAAATAGGTGGTTATAATAATCATATAAGACTTTTGAGTAAAGCTTGGCTTTACTCTTTTTTATTGGAAAGGAAGAACTATGTGGGGTTTAATTTCGTGGATTGTGGTCGGTGCGGTAGCAGGATTTTTAGCTAGCCGTATCATGGGTTCCAGATCTAGCTTTATTGGCTATGTGCTTCTCGGCATTGTAGGAGCTATTGTAGGTGGCTTTGTTTTCAATATTATTGCAAAGGCAACCAAATTAGTAATTTTTGGTATTCCCCAACTTATCGTGGCTATCATTGGTGCTTGCGTCTTGCTTACACTAGCAAAAATGTTTGGCGGTAAAAGAAGAGAATAAGTTTTGGTAAAACCTAATTTTTTATACGTATAAATGTACCTCACTTGAGGTACATTTTTTTATTTTTTTGCTGTATATTAAATGAGCTCGCCGTATAGCGTTTTTAATTTTCGTACAACACTAAATATACGAATTTGCATGTGATGTTAATTTTTTTAAAGTGATACAGATCACTTACCGCTGAAAACGATTAGGATAGACTTTATCGCGGAAGTAAAAAGCAAAATAATTAACAATATAGGAGGCAGAACATGCAACGTGCGTGGCAAGGTTTCAAAGAAGGTAACTGGACGGACAATATCGATGTCGCCAATTTTATCGATCTGAACTACACCCCATACGAGGGAGATAGCAGCTTTTTGGCAGAGCCTACTGCAGCGACCCAATCTCTACGTGAGCAGATGGACCAATTGATCAATGAAGAAGTAGCTTCTGGTCAAGTGAAAGTAGATACCACTAAGTTCTCAGGTATCAATAATTTTGCACCCGGTTATATGAACAAAGAGATCGAGGAAATTGTTGGCCTACAGACCGATCAGCCTTTGAAGCGTATTATGAATCCTTACGGTGGTTTCCGTATGGTTGAGAGTTCGCTCAAAGCATATGGCATGGAAATCGATCCCCAGCTAGCTGCTAGCTTCAACGAATACCGTAAAAGCCACAATCAAGGTGTCTTCGATGCTTACACCAAAGAGATGCGTCAAGCTCGTACCGCTGGTTTGTTGACTGGTTTACCTGATGCTTATGGACGTGGACGTATCATCGGTGATTATCGCCGCGTCGCCCTCTATGGTATCGATCGTCTGATGGCAGAGAAACTCAAGGATTACAACAATGTAAAAGGTGCTGCCACAGAAGATGTAATCAGACATCGCGAGGAGATCTCCGAGCAATATCGTGCTTTAGCAGAGATCAAAAAGATGGCTGAGCAATATGGTTTTGATATTTCACGTCCCGCTGAAAATGCTAAAGAAGCAATCCAATGGCTGTACTTCGCCTACTTAGCTGCTGTCAAAGAGAATAACGGTGCTGCCATGTCTTTTGGTCGCAATACCAATTTCATCGACATCTATCTGCAACGTGATATCGATGCCGGCATCTTAGATGAAGCTAAGGCTCAGGAATTGGTCGATCATCTGATCATCAAACTGCGTCTGGTACGTCACTTGCGTACTCCCGAATACGATGAATTATTCGCTGGTGATCCAACTTGGGTCACTGAATCCATCGGTGGTATGGCCAAAGATGGTCGCACTATGGTATGTAAAACTTCTTTCCGCTTCTTACACAGCTTGACTAACTTAGGTTCATCTCCTGAGCCGAATATGACCGTGCTCTGGTCCGAAGAGCTGCCTGAAAATTTCAAACGCTATTGTGCTCAGATGAGTATCGATACCGGTGCTCTGCAATATGAGAACGATGATCTGATGCGTGAGATCTACGGTCAAGACTATGCTATCGCCTGCTGTGTATCTGCTATGCAAATCGGTAAGCAGATGCAGTTCTTCGGTGCACGTGCTAACCTAGCCAAAGCTCTGCTCTATGCTATCAACGGTGGTGTAGATGAGATCAAGAAGCATAAAGTGACCGGTGAACCTCTCAAGGTTATGGAGGGAATAGAGCCCATCAAAGATGAATATCTCGACTACGATAAGTTGATGAACAATTATCGTCTAGTGTTAGAGAAGATGGCTGAACTCTATGTCAACACCATGAATACCATCCACTATATGCACGATAAATATGCTTACGAAGCAGGTCAGATGGCTCTGCACGACAGCGAAGTCCATCGCTTTATGGCTTTCGGTGTGGCTGGTATCTCCATCGTCGCTGACTCACTCAGTGCTGTTAAATATGCCAAAGTCAAAGTGCTGCGTGACGAGAATGGTCTCGCAACCGATTTTGAGATCGACGGCGAATTCCCGACCTACGGTAACGACGACGATCGTGTAGATTCAATTGCCATCGATATAGTCAAGTATTTCTCAGATCTGTTGAAGAAACATCCTACCTATCGCAATGCTGAGCATACTCTGTCGCTCTTGACCATCACTTCGAACGTAGTGTACGGCAAGAAGACTGGTTCAACGCCTGATGGACGTAAGAAGGGTGAAGCTTTTGCACCTGGTGCTAACCCCATGCATGGACGTGATAACTCCGGTGCTCTAGCCTCTCTGAACTCAGTAGCTAAGATACCTTACGACTGTGTCTGCCAAGATGGTATCTCCAATACCTTCTCCATCGTCCCTGAGAGTTTGGGACACGACAAGCAAGATCAGATCACTCACTTGACTTCGATCATGGATGGCTATTTCAGTCAGAGTGCCTTCCATCTCAACGTCAACGTATTGAACAGAATGCTATTGATCGATGCTATGGAGCATCCCGAAAAGTATCCGAACTTAACCATTCGTGTATCTGGTTACGCTGTACGCTTCAATCGTCTGTCGCGCGAGCAACAACAAGAAGTTATCAATCGTACTTTCCACGATAAAGTTTAATCGCTAGAATAGATAGCTGGGTGAGTTTTCGCCCAGCTATATTTTTATTTAGGAGGTAGTGTGGCACAGATCCCGCAGATCGATTACACCATGGAGGGTCGTCTACATTCGGTAGAGACCATGGGTTTGGTCGACGGACCTGGTATTCGTACTATCTTTTTTTTACAGGGTTGTCCCTTGCGCTGCGCCTATTGTCATAACCCAGATAGCCAAGATCTATATGGTGCTGGCAAGACGATAACGGTAGAGGAAGTCAGAAAACTATCCGTCCGCTACAAGCCTTATTACGGTTACGAGGGTGGAGTCACTTTTTCGGGCGGTGAACCTCTTTTACAGGGCGAATTCATCTACAATTGTATCCGTGCTCTCAACCGTGAAGGGATCAATGTCTGTATCGATACGTCAGGCTTTGGTGATCCGCGTTATTACGCCAAAATTTTGCCCCTTGTCGACACCTTGTTACTCGATGTCAAACATTTTCAAAAAGATAAATTCTATGATTTAGTCAAAGGTTCACTTGACCGTTACTATAAATTTTTGACTTCGTTGAAGAGTTTTGGTTTCACTGGTGAAATATATATCCGTCACGTGATGATCCCAGGTTATACTGACAACGAAGAATCGATGCGACAATTGGTCGATTTTATCGAACCTATCGAAGAATTGATCAAGACTATAGAGATATTGCCCTATCACACTATGGGTGTGGACAAGTACGCAGAGTTGGGTATGGAGTATCGTCTCAAGGGCATACCGCCTATGCAGCGTGAACGTGCTAAGGAATTAGAGAGTTTCGCTAGAAAATATTTGCACAAGAAAAGGAGTAGTAAAATGCCTGAGAAATTGACCAAAGATCAAATAGATTTCGACTTGCGAGATATTCCTCTCTTAGCTGGTTTGGTAGACAAAGAGTTCAAGCGTTTAGAGTCCGGTATCCAGATCTATCACTATAATAAGGGTGAGATAGTATTTTCGACAGGTGATGAAGCCAAGCGCTTTTTTATTATCTGTTCAGGTTCTATCAAGATCTACGAGAATACCCCTGAAGGGCGTGAGCAGATCCTCTACATCTATCATGCAGGTGATTTTGTCGGTGGTCTGAACGTGCTCAAAGACCACAATTATCTCTATGTGGGTCAAGCCTTAGAAGAATGCATCATCGTCACGATGAATAAGGAAGTTTTCGATCTATACGCTTTGACTAGCCCGTTGATCCTCAGACGCATACTCGAGAAATGCTACGATCGCATCCGTTGGGCTGAGTCTTTGATCCAGCGCTTATCTTCTAGCAATGCAACCATCAAGGTGGCGGCTCTCCTCTTACAATTAGCCAATGATTACGGCGAAACTACGCCAGATGGTCTGCGTCTAGAGTTGCCGATCAACCGTGAAGAGATGGGCAGCTATGCTGGTCTGACCCGTGAGACTATGACGCGCAAGCTCCAAGAATTGCGAGAGCAAGAGGTGATCTCTTTTGATGGTCCTAAGGTGATTTGGATACATGATCGTGATCGATTAAGGATGTATACGCTGGGCTAGGAACAAATTTTCTGCATCGTGAATAACGCCGATTAGCAATAGACTTAGTTGTGTTTCAATTTAGCTATATTTATGTTACAATAACGTTACGTAGCAACTTGAAAAGATATAGCGAGGTCATTACTTCAACTAAATGTCATCGTACGTAAGTATAGTTGAATTAGGAGGCGTTATGAACAGAAGTTCGGAATTATCACGCAACGGTTTTAGTGAAGTCAATAACCTAGGGTTCAAGGCAGAAAAAGAATTAGATCGCAGAGATCAAATGCAGAGCAGTTTTCTCAATCATTGTCGCAAAGATCGTGTGCCGATGTTTTTAGATATGATCTCAGGTGAGAAGGCTGCAGGTATCATCATCGGCTTCGATGAGAGCACCATCATACTTGAACAGAATAACAGTCAAAGCTTATTTTTTAAGCGCAATATTGCCTGTGTTCGACCCAAACGCGAAGTGAATTATATTTTTAACGAAGCATATCGTTATAGAGGAAATTATTCTACTGGCAATAAATATTATTCATAGTATCGACGATGATTCCTTTACTTTTAATTTAGACCTCGCTTATCAGACCCCGATTTCGATTTCGGGGTCTTTTGCTTTTAAAAATATTTTAGTCATTAGTCCAAGACCGAAAATTTATAGCTTATAAAGTGATTATAAGAGTGTTCTGGAGTGAATATCGGTGCTGTGAAGTTACTCTGATTGATTGCATTAGGGAAGTATTGTGGCTCTAAACAGACAGCGTCGTGCACTGCGAACTCACGGCCGCGTTTATCTAAGCCAGCAGGAGGGAAGTTGGCGGTATACACTTGTAAGCCAGGCAAGTCAGTGTAGAGAGCGAGTGAGCGACCAGTCTGTGGGCTGAATAGTTGAGCTGCTGGCTCTCGGTTATCGAGCAATACAAAATTATGGTCGAAACCACCACCGACAAGCTTTTGCTGTTCATCGTCAGCATTTAGTTGATCAGCGATGATGCGATACTCTAGGAAATCAAAATAACTGTCCTTGACTGGACAAATTTCTCCGTTAGGTATGAGCGTTGAATGCACAGGGAGATAGTTATTTGCCTTGACTTGCAGCTTATGTTCAGAGGCGTTTTGACTGCTGGGATTGAGGTTGAAATAGGCGTGATTGGTCAAATTGATGAGTGTTTTATCGTCGCATTCAGCCTGATAAGAGATGTGTAGACTTTGCCCATCGGGACAACTGTAGATGAGCTTTAACTTTACATTGCCAGGATAACTAGTTGCTCTGTCATACAAGGTAAATTCAATTGCATTACCATCAGGGCTGAGCGCAGAGTCAAAGTGTTTATTATTGTAGCCACTATCACCGCCATGCAAGTGGTTTTGACCATTGTTCGTATCGAGTTTATAGAGTGTGCCATCAAGTTCGAATTCAGCGTTGGCGATGCGATTGGCACAGCGACCGATGGTGGTGCCGAAGTAACAATCTTGACGAAGATATTGATTGAGATCAGAATAACCGACTAAGACGTCTTCGCGGCGATTATCGCGGTCGGGGAGATATAGTTCACGCAGTGTAGCGCCTAATTCTGAGATGGTGGCTGCAAAGAAGCTAGTTTCCAGTTGCCAGACCTTACCGTGATATTCATGTCCTGCTAAATTCAAATATTCTTCACTGCTAGTGATTTTGGGATTGTTCATGATATTTCCTCCGGCAAGATGTTGTCAGCGTGTTTAGCCTGCTTGATCAAAGTTTCACGATCTACAATCAGAGCTTGACGATTTCGACTGAGTTTTTCAGGATGCTTGAGAGGTGCATAATGTAGAGCGTTATTAGGTGACAAATTATCCGCCAAGAGATCGAGGCGATCGACTTTGAGTTCATTCCAAGTCAAAAGATAATTGAGCAGTGCTCCACAGAGCATCAGTAGACAAGAAAAGTTCAGCCATAACAGAAGTATGATGATGTTCACAAGACCGCCGTAAAGCGAGGTCATGTTCGACTTGCTAGAGATGTAAGCTGAATAGAAATAGGAGATAGCTACCCAACTCACAGAAGAGAAAATCGCTCCGGGGAGAGACTTTATCTTAATAGAAGAACGTTTGGAAGCGACGAAGAAAAGCAACCAGAAGGTGAAGAGTATCATCAACCAACCGATGCCGAAAAGCATTAAATTGACGATGCCGTCGGAGATATTGACGATGCGGAAGTAATTGTTGATGAAGGAGAATAAGACGCTGCCAAAACTCATCAAAAGCGTTGTCAATAACAACAACAACATGAAGACGATGGTGAAGAGTATGCCTGCCACTCTACCTGGCAAGGCAATTTTTTTCGCTTTTTGTGGATAGATGGAGACGATCTGCGAGAATATCGTCGCAAAACCTAAACTGGCTGTCCAGAGAGTAATTATCACCGCTACGACCATCGAAGAAGTCGAAGGTGAGATGTTTATCGTGGGCAAGTACAGCTTCACCACATCGTATACGGGTTTTGGCACCATTTCGGTGATATGAGTGATGGCATCTGAGTCTATCAGTAAGGCTTCACCTACCAGTGCACCGATCATCAATAATAAGATCACCAAAGGTATGATAGCGAAGATCAAGTAGTAGGTGATGGTAGCGGATTTTCCTAGGATATCGAAGTGGCCGAAACTGCGGATGTAGTCAGTGGTAAAACGCCAGATGGCGCCAGCCTTCTTGTCACGCCAGCGCTTTGGTCCCAAAAAATAATCTCTCGAGCTCAGACCTCGTATTTTATTGATGAATTTAGCCATTTTCTCTCCTCGTTGTGTAGGTTTCGCAGCGAGGCCGACAATGTCGACACTATTACTTTACCAATTAATCCCAAATTAGTTGATAAATGTTAAACTTACCGTAATGATTGTACTAGGAATTGATCCAGGATATGCCATCACCGGTTTCGCAGTCATCGAATATGACGGTCGTAATTTTCGACCGTTAGATTTTGGTGTTATCAAAACGGATGCCAAGTCATATTTTCCTAACCGTTTGCTGACAATACGGCGAGGCATCGTCAGTTTAATCGAGCGTTATCATCCTGATGTAATGGCGGTAGAAGAGCTGTTTTTCAGTCGTAATACCACCACGGCCATCGGTACCGCTCAGGCTCGAGGTGTGAGTGTGGTGACTTGTGCAGAGCATTTTATACCAGTGTTTGAATATACACCGATGCAGGTCAAGGTCGCAGTTACTGGCTATGGCAAAGCTGACAAAAAGCAAGTGCAAGAGATGGTGCGCATCTTATTGAAATTAAAGCGAATACCGCAGCCTGATGACGCCGCCGATGCTCTAGCTGTAGCTGTCTGCCATGCTCATAGCGGCAACAATCCGCAGGCACTATCGGTCGGTGGTTATCAATGAGTGGCCTAAAAGTATGCACATTAGTATGCTCGTTAGGATGTGTCAGTATCAGTTTATGAGGTAGAAGATGTTTTCATATATCAAAGGTCAGATAACAAGAACGCTCAGTGATCGGATCACCTTGGAGCAAAGTGGTATCGGTTATGAAATTTTCTGTGATGCCAATACGCTCAGACAATTACCCCGCGACGAGGAAGCTAAAGTTTGGATCTATCTGCATCTGCGTGAAAATGTGATGCAATTGTATGGTTTTGCTGATCTAGAACAACGCTCTCTATTTGAGCTGCTGTTGACAGTATCAGGTATTGGACCTAAGGTTGCTCTGAGTGTGACAGGTACGTTGTCACCAGACCGTTTTGCATTGGCAGTCTTGAACAACGATCTCAAATGTTTGACTAGCATCAAGCATGTCGGCAAAAAGAGTGCTGAACGTATGGTCTTAGAATTAAAGGATAAGCTTAAAGGTGCTGATCTCAGTACATCGAGACCAGCAGTCGGCGGCACAGTCTTTGTAGAAGAAAAAACTGGTGGTGTGATCGAAGAGAGTTTGGCAGCTTTGCTTGTCTTGGGTTACGGTAGGGCTGAGGCTGAGTCGGCTGTGAATCGTGCGGTCGCTGATTTGACAGAGACAGGTGAGACATTACAGCTGGAGTTGATCATCAAAAATTCTTTGAGAAATTTAGCTCGCTAGATATGGTCAGGTAGGGATTATGACAGATAATGGTTTTTACAGCATGTTCGACGAAGAGATGGTCGAACCTAGAGTAGTCGATCGTGAATTGCGAGATGAAGACAATGACGAGAACTCATTGCGACCGACCACTTGGGATGAGTATCGCGGCCAAACACGTGTCAAACAGAATTTGCAGGTATTTATCGCTGCTGCCAAACAACGTGGCGAAGCTCTCGATCATGTCTTGCTCTATGGACCGCCCGGTCTAGGCAAGACAACTCTCGCCGGTATCATCGCTCATGAGATGCATGCTCAGATCCGGGTGACAACGGGACCTGCCATCGAAAAACAGGGAGACTTGGCAGCGATACTGACCAATCTGCAGCCGGGAGATGTCCTCTTCATAGACGAGATACATCGCCTCAATCGCTCGGTGGAGGAAATTCTCTATCCAGCGATGGAGGATTATGCTCTGGATATCATGATTGGCAAGGGCCCTAGTGCGCGCTCCATCCGTCTCGATTTGCCGCCTTTTACCTTGATCGGCGCTACTACGCGAGTAGGTTTGTTGAGTACCCCTCTACGAGATCGCTTCGGTATGATCAATCGCTTAGAATTATATAGCCCAGCTGAAATAGCTGAGATCATCTCACTCAATGCGCGCAAGTTGAATATTGAGATCGATGACAGTGGCTTGCAGACTCTATCTGGTCGCTGTAGAGGCACACCGCGTATCGCCATCCGTCTGTTGCGTCGCATGCGTGATTTCGCTCAGATCAAGGGCAAGGGTGTAATAGATCTCGAAGTTTGCAATCTAGGTCTGAAAGCACTGGAGATTGACGAGCAGGGTCTGGATAAAACAGATCGTGACATCTTGCAGATAATTATCTCGATGTTTAACGGCGGACCTGTGGGTCTCGACACCTTGTCGGCTGCTTCAGGCGAAGACGCTGCCACCATCGAAGATGTCTATGAGCCTTACTTGATGCAACTAGGCTTGATCGCCAAAACTCCTAGGGGTAGAATAGCTACTCAACAAGCTTATAAATACTTTAATTTGACACCGCCAGCTACGACGGCGAAGAATGTTGATCAGCTCAGAGAACAACAAACTCTGGGCAGTGTGATGGAAGATGCAGGAAGTTCAGACTAAACAAAAACCTAAATTATTATTGCACGTGTGTTGTGGTCCCTGTGCTGAGTATCCGATCAAGGAGGTCATCGAGGACTACGATGTCACGCTGTTTTACTACAATCCCAATATTCATCCGCTCAAAGAGTGGTATCGTCGTTTGGAGGGTGCAGTAAAACTGGCAGAGTTACGAGGACTACCGTTGCTCGCCTTAGCTGATTGTGATCCGCAGACTTGGTATCAACTCAAGGATGCTCCAGAAGTACGCTGTGCTGGTTGCTACAATGTACGTCTCGCCAAGACTGCAGAACATGCCAGCCTACAGGATTATGACTATATCAGCACAACTCTATTGATCAGCCCTTATCAGCAGCACGATCTCTTGCGCGAGGTAGGAGAGGCGATGGCTGAACGTTTTGGTCTAGAGTTTCTCTATATTGATTTTCGAGTAGGTTTTCGTGAAAGTCAGAGAATGGCGATGGAAGATGGCATCTATCGCCAGAAATACTGTGGTTGTTGTTGCTCGTTGATGGTCTCAGATTTTTATCAGAAAATAGTCAAGCAACACGCTGCTTATGAGATCCCCAAAAATCTATCAGATCCCATCGAACAACAAGGTTTTTTGGCCTTCAATTTCCCGAAAGATCAAGATCCTTCTCAATTGCTCAAAATCTTGCCCAACCAACCAGTCAAAATCAATCTTCTGGATCAGATACGAGTCGGTGTGGAGGCTTAGATGCCGCTCGATGGAGTCGCTAGTAATTATCTACACCGTGAACTTGCACAAGCTCTAATCGGCAAGCGTCTTGAGCGTATCTACCAACCAGCGAAGTTTGATCTCCAACTTTATTTCCGTAGTCGTGATCGTGGCAATGAGCGTCTTTTGATCTCTGCTAATCCAGCAGCTCCGCACCTGCACTTGTTGTCTGGTCAGCGTGAGAATCCGCGCAATGCACCTAATTTTTGCATGATGCTACGCAAATATCTATTGGGTGCCGTACTTGTCGATTTGCAGCAGAGCGAAGGAGAGAGAGTATTCGAATTCGTATTCTCTGCTCGCGATGATCTCGGGGATAAAGTTACCAAGTACTTAGTGGTCGAAATCATCGGTCGCTACAGCAACATCATTCTGCTCAACCAAGAGCGAGTGATACATGACTGTCTGGTACACGTAGATAGTGGTATCAATCGTGTACGTGAGGTGATGCCAGCACGCCGCTATCAAGCACCGCCAGCACTACCTCAACCCAGTATCTCTGAAGTCGCGGTGATGCCGAGGCAACAGCTCTTGCAACGCATCAAGCAGGACGCTGTTTTTGAGAACTGTGATTTAGTTAAATCCCTCCTACAATTAGTCAGAGGTCTATCACCCTCGCTCGCCCGTGAAGTGATTTTTCGCAGCCACCTCGACAGTCGTTTGCAGATCAGAAATTTGTTTGAGGCAGATCTGTTTACTCTGCTGGAAGAATTACAGAATTTTTGTGGCGAGCTAAGCGAATCACATGATTTTCAGCATTTTCAGCCGACACTCTATTACGTCGATGCTGAGTGTCAGCAGGTAATCGATTTTCATGCACTAGCACTCAAACATTTGCCCTATCAACGCCATATGAGTTCGCTATCAGAGGTGATTGAGGCTTTTTATCGCGAAAAAAATTCCAGCCATAGCTTAGAGCAGCATCGTCAACAAATACAGCGAGAAATAGAACAACGTCTGAAAAAACTCAACAAGAAGATACAGATTCATGAACGCGATGTGGCAGTAGAGGATAAACTTGATACTTGGCAACGTTATGGTGAATTATTGACCTGTCAGTTACATCAGATAAAACCTGGTGTAGATAGAGTGGAGTTGATCGATTATTACCAGGAAGATCTACCGAATATCTCCGTGCCACTAGTCCCCAGTTTATCACCCAAAGCCAATGCCGAACGCTACTTCAAAAAATATAACAAAGGTAAAGTTGCGATTGTGACGGCAAGAGAGTTTTTGGAGCGAGAATATGCTGAGTTAACCTGGTTGGAATCTCTATCGAGTGCTCTGCAGGTAGCTGAAAATCAATTAGATCTAGATCTTTTGGCTGAAGAATTAAAAACTTTTGCTGTCAAGAACGATAAAGTTATAGAAAAGAGCCAGGAGAGACACTTGCCGGGCAAGCCTGGCAAGAAGAAATATAAACCGCCAGTCAAGGCTAAGAAAGTCATGACACCATCGCCCTTGCCTCTACGCGAGTTCCGTAATCGTGAAGGAGTTCGTATCCTCGCAGGTCGCAATAATCTGCAAAACGATCGTCTGACAGTGAAACAGGCGCGTAAGAATTATGTTTGGTTCCATGTAAAATCGCTGCCAGGTTCACACGTCGTAGCAGAAATTGATGGTGCTCAGATCAGCGATCAGACTTTGTTGGAAGCAGCTCAAGTAGCAGCCTGGTATTCAGGTGCGAAGAGCAATCTGCCGACGACCATAAATGGTGGTAAAGTAGCGGTAGACTATTGTCCGGTAAAGCATGTCAAAAAACCGAAGAAAGCCAAACCTGGCATGGTGATATATGATGATTATGCTACTATCAATGTCAACTTAGTTGACCCAGAGACGTTTTTGGAGAATTTATGCCCCGCAAGGTAACAGAAGAATTAAATACTGCTTATAACGATGAATTTTTTGAGCAGGGCGGACAACGCATCTTAGCTTTTTTTCGCTACAACATAGTGGGCAAGGTATTATCTGTCATCTTGATCACTTGCTTGGTCTGTGTTGTTGATGTAATTATTGCATCTGATAAAATTGAATTGTTCTATACTATTTTAGGCATTGAATTGCTGTTGCTCATCTTGGGTATATGGCTGATGTTCTTGTGGCGGAATCGCTGATGGAGGCAATATGCAAGTAATCAAAACTAAGGATTATCAAGAGTTGAGCAAGGTCGCTGCCGATATACTGGCTGCACAAGTGCGTTTGAAGCCAAATTCAGTCTTGGGATTGGCTACTGGTTCTACTCCCATCGGACTCTACCGTGAATTGATCCGGAAGTGCCACGAAGAGAAGTTAGATTTCAGTCAAGTCAGTACATACAACCTCGATGAATATGTGGGTCTGACACCAGATAACGATCAGAGCTATCGTTATTTTATGAATCAGCAACTTTTCAATCACATCAATATCGAGATGGAAAATACACATCTTCTATCTGGTGTAGCCAACGATCTCAACGCTGAAGCCAAAGCTTATGATGCAGCTATAGATGCGGCAGGTGGTCTGGATCTGCAGTTGCTCGGCATGGGCAATAACGGTCATATCGGCTTCAATGAGCCGGCAGATCATTTCACAGATGGCACCAATGTCATCGATCTAGCGGAGAGCACCATCCAGGCTAATTCTCGTTTTTTTAGAAATATTTCTGAGGTGCCCCGTCAGGCCATCACCTTAGGATATCGTCATATTATGCAGGCTAAAACAGTGCTGATGGTCGTTTCGGGCAAAGCAAAAGCAGAGACTTTAGCCAAAGTGATAGGTGGCGAGATAACCCCGCAAGTGCCAGCATCCATCCTGCGTCTACATCCTCATGCTATTGTGGTCGCAGACGAAGAAGCCTTGAGTTTAGTAGTAGGAGATTAGTAATGACAGATAGTGATTGTTCATCGCGCCAGCTGCCGATAGCTCCCATAGCGATTTTTACTGAACAACTCGATCCTGCTTTCTCTGATTCAGTTAATTTTCATTTGCGCAGTAGACGTGAACAAGAGTGTCAAAAGCTTGCATGTTTGCGTGACATCGTAGGATACTACCGCAGTGATTATCGAGTAGAAGCAGATTTATCTCGTTTTAATTCCGGTGAGGGAAAAGCAACCATCCTTGATTCCATTCGCGGACATGACGTGTTTATCATCTGTGATGTCCTAAACCACGGTAAATATATCAATCGTTTCAATCGCACTATCTCGATGAGTCCAGACGAACATTTTATGGATATTGTCCGTCTGATCAGTGCCATCCATGGTAATGCTTATCGTGTAAATGTGATTATGCCGTATCTGTATGAGGGCAGGAGATATCGTAGACAGAATAGATCGTCGCTGGACTGTGCTCTGATCCTCAAAAATCTATGTAATTTGGGCGTGGCGAATATCTTGACTTTTGACGCTCATGATTCGCGTATCGGCAATGCCATACCAGGACATAATTTCGAGTCTATACCGACATCTTTTCAGATTATCGAAACTATATTGGATAAATACGATGATCTCAATTTCGAAGATGAGAATTTCATCGTGATCAGCCCCGATGAAACAGCGGTTTCACGTGGCATCTACTATGCGTCAGTACTCAAGGTCCCACTGGGTATTTTCTATCGTCAACGTAATTTCAATACCGAGACAGGTACTTATGACTGTGAGCAAAAAATGTATATTGGTGACGATGTCACAGGCAAAGATGTGCTCATCGTCGACGATATGATCGATACAGGTAATACCATACTTGAATGTGCAAAACAGTTGAAGGAACGAGGTGCGAAACGTGTCTTGTGCGCAGCGAGTTTCGCTCAGCTGACCAAGGGTTTTGAGATGATTAATCAGGCACATGCTGAAGGTGTAATCGAGCAAGTTTTCGCTACAAATATGTGCTATCGCTCACCTGCTCTGATCGATGCCAGCTGGTATACAGACGTAACTATGTCCCGTTATCTGGCTTTGATCATCGAAACCATGAATTGTGATGATTCATTATCTAAATTGTTGAGTCCCACCGAGCGTATCCAAAAACGCTTGACTGAGTATAAAGCTATGCGAAGAGGAGAGAAAAATGGCCAGCAGTAAAGATCGTTATGGTAAGAAGGATTATTTTGTCTACGACCAATATGGCGATAATCCCATGCCCGCTCTGGGACCAGTAGGTATTGTAGCCCTCGATGGAGCAAAAGATTTTGCTGATAAAGTCAATCGGCATCTGATCAGTCGACGTCAGGGATATGCAGATTGCTTAGAACATCTGGAGAACAGCGTAGGTTTCTTGCGTGATGATTACATCATTCCCACACAGGCGGTGCGTTTTTCCTCAGGTGAAGGCAAGGGCGTGATCAGCAGTACAGTGCGTGGTCATGATCTCTATATCCTAGTAGATATCACCAATTACAGTTGCACATACAAAATGCGTGGTTTAATCAATCACATGAGTCCTGACGACCACTATCAAGATCTTAAACGTATGATATTGGCTGCTTCTGGCCAGGCAAGACGTATCAATGTGATTATGCCGTTCTTGTATGAGAGCCGTCAGCACCGACGCACAGCGCGTGAGTCTCTGGATTGTGCCTATATGATCGAGGAATTGTTCAAGTTAGGCATATCGAGCTTGATCACCTTCGATGCTCACGACGAGCGTGTTTCGAACTCAGTGCCGACACATAGTTTTGAGTCCATACCCTCTTGTTATCAAATCATGAAGAAATTGGTGCAACGCGTCCCCGATCTGGTGATTGATCCGGCACATATGATGGTAGTTTCGCCTGATGAGGGTGCTATTCAACGCAGTATGTACTACGCTTCGATGATGGGTCTGCCTTTAGGAACTTTCTATAAACGTCGTGATTACTCGCGTATTGAGAATGGACGCAACCCCATCATCGCCCATGAGTTTTTAGGTGATTCCGTACAGGGAATGGATATTCTGATCGTCGATGATATGATCTCCTCCGGTGAATCGATGCTCGATCTCGCACGCATTCTCAAACAGAAGAAAGCCAACCGAATTTTTTGTGCTGCTACCTTCGGACTTTTCACTGACGGCACCAAATTATTCGACGATGCCCACCGCGAAGGTCTAATCGATTTAGTGATCTCCACCAATTTGATCTATCACGATCCTGCCGTATTAGAAGCTCCTTGGTATGCGGATGCAGACATGACAAAATTTGTCGCCTTGTTGATCGATGCTATCAATCACAATGCTTCGATGACAGATCTATTTAATCCGACTACCAAAATTGAGAAGTTGCTCGCTGACAGCGTAGGTCGCGTAACTGTTGATAGTAATGTGATGACAGATCAAGCTGAATTGGCTTTTGAATAATGGTTGATATAAATACCCTAAATACTGAGATGCCTCAAGTTTTAGACGAGCGTGAGATACTGAATTTCCGCGAAGCTAGACTAGCCATCCATGCAGGCAATAAAAAACAGTTCCCGCAAGAAGGAGTACCGGAGGTGATTTTTGCCGGTAAGTCCAATGTGGGAAAATCATCGTTGATCAATCTACTCACTGGCAAAAAGAATCTAGCTCGCACAGCTTCTACTCCGGGTAAGACCAGACAAGTATTATTCTATTCCATCGATGAACAGCTTTATTTCGTCGATGTGCCCGGCTATGGTTATGCTGCTGGTGGAAAAGCTGGTAAGCAGGAGTTTTCTCAGCTCACAGATGACTATTTTCGACTCTCTCAAGCCAAAGCCCTGATCTTACTCTTGATCGATTGTCGTCATAAATTATCGCAAGATGATCGTCAAATGCTTGTCTGGCTAGCTGAATTAGGCGTACCCTTCACTGTGGTTTTGACTAAGATAGATAAGCTTAAAACTCAGGCTCTCAATAAACAATACAAAAATCTGTCAGTCGAGATAGAGGAACTTGTCGGACGCAGTCTCAAACCACTCAAAACCTCAGCTACCGAACGCAAGGGCATTCAAGAGCTACGTTGTTTGATCGCTGAACACCTAGGTAAGGTCGCCAAAATCAACGATTAGTCGCCGAGTTCAGAAATTTTTGTCATATTTCGACAGTTTTAGACTTTTTCGCCCATAATTGATGTCGCTTTCTATCGCATAGTTGTCTTATGCAGAGGCGACATCTTTTTAATTCCATACCTTTTAGACAACCGGCAGTGTGGCTGGCGGCGATGTCAGCGTTGCCTGTTGTCTTATGGCGTTTGTTCAGCAACTACTTGCTATATCCAACATTGTGGGGATTTAGCTTGTGGGTGATCACGGCAACTCTCATCGCGATTGATCTACCCTTAGTCAATTGTACATCGCTACAACGTGGTTGCCTCTGGGCGGTATTATTATTGACTAGCTTAAGACTGATCGGCATATGTTATGCGCCAGGAGCGGCGAGTCTGTCAGATGATAAGCCGCAACCTAAAGTTGCCTGGTCAGGTAGGCGTGTAGCTTCACTCAATGGTGGTTCTGAGAATATCACTTTGATATTGGAGAATAGTTACGGTAAACGCTGGGGTTTGCGTGGAAGCCGTGAACAGTTGAGCACCGTTGTCTATGCCAGCGGCGAGGGATGTGTGCGTATGCCCAGACGTGCTCGTAATCCAGGTGGATATGATGAGTTGACGGTGTTGGCTAATTTAGGTGTGCGTGATGTGATCGAGTTGAGGTCAGTTAGCGAGGTCAATCTTTATGATAATTTTCTATGGTCTGGTTGGTGGATAGTAAGAAGTTTTCAGTCGACTCTCAGCGATTTATTGGGAGAAGAACGGGCAGCTCTGCTGATCAGTATGTGTTTCGGCGATACCAATTACTTGAGCTTCAATCAAAAACAATTGTTCAGCGAGGCTGGCCTCCAGCATTTGTTGGCGATTTCAGGAACACATCTCGCACTGCTCTTGATTCCCTGTCAACTGCTATTACGTGGTCTATCGGAACGGCGAAAATTTTATTTGTTGGCTATCATACTAGCTAGTTATTGTTTTATTTGCTCTTTTCGGGTCGGTTTGGTGCGTGCCAGTTTTTGTTTTCTCTACAATCAGTGGTGTCGTCTGCGCGCTCGTAGTTATACACGTATCAACACGCTGGGTTTGAGTGCCTTGCTTCAATTGTTGAATGATCCTCTGGCAATTTTACGCAGTGGATTCACTTTGAGTTACTTAGCCTGTTATGTATTGCTGAAAATAGCTGATGATTGCGGCGAGGAACAAGATAGCGAGTATTTGTCTAAGGATGATGCAACGATTGTTAGCCTTGTCTTTTGTCGTGGCTTATTGCGTCGAACGAGGAGATATTTATTCGCCTATTGGCGTGCCGGTGTGGCAGTACAGTGTATAACTAGTCTGTGGTCGTTCGAACATTTTCAGCGTCTCAATCTGGCGACTCTATTATGGACTTTGCCCTTCAGCATGTTGTTTATGCTGATTCTACCCTGTACCTTGATTCTGCTGATCTGTGCGAGTGGTCTACTGTTGCAGGTAGCAGATTGGCTATGGTCGAGCTTTGCGGGCGGGATTCTATTTGTCCTGGATGTAGCCTTGACGGTGCTTGAGAAATTGTTATCGGCAGGTCAGCATTGTCGGCTCAGTATCTATGCCAGCGAACGACAGTTAGTGTTGATCTGGGTAGTATTTCTGTTAATTATTTTCTGTCATTATGTTCAGCGTCAATTACCCATTATGACTAAAGTGATGATTCGATTGTCGGTGGGTCTAGTTGGAGTTTTGATCATCGCTGAAATCTTTTTTTATGGTGGTTGGAACAAAGTTTGGCAATTCTATCAGCTCGATGTCGGCCAAGGGAATTCAGCCATTTTGATTTCTCCAGATAATAAAACTCTCTTGATAGATGGTGGCAAACCTGGTCAAGGAGAAAAGACATTGATACCTGCACTCAATTACTTGGGTATAGATCATCTAGATGCTGCGTTGATCACTCATCTACACGCTGATCACTACGGTGGCGTGATCGATCTCTTGCCTTGGGGCAAGGTAGATAAGGTGATTTTGCCTAAGTACAGCACAGTGAAAGAAGATTTTGCTGACTTGATAGAACAGCGATACCCTGATTTATCTGTTCAACCACAAGTGATAGTCGCAAAGAGAGGAGATGATATAAGTCTAGGAACAGAAGATATAGCTGTTTTATATCCCAGTACAGAAATAGCAGATTCTGTCGAAGATCTCAACGATACCTCGCTTGTATTGCTGATCGACATCGGTGTAAAGATGATGTTGACTGGAGATCTCACTGCAAGAGGTGAAGAGTACCTGCTGGCACAAGGAGAAGATCTGCATTGTGCTGTATTACAGGTGCCACATCACGGTTCTACTACCTCTTCGACCGAGGATTTTCTGCAGGCCACCGCTGCTGAGTATGGGATTATCAGTGTAGGTAAAAATAATTACGGTCATCCTAATCCAGATGTATTAGCACGTCTACAACAACAGATGCACATTTGGCGTACAGATCGTGATGGTGCGATTCTTCTGACAGTAGCGGATGGACGGCTAGCAGAGAGAGCATGGTTGTTCGCCGAACCTCTATTGAATCGTATATACTTCCAGTAGAGGTTTTATGCAGCAGACACAGTTTCACACATATCGAGAAGCTCAAACTTGGCTGAAGAATAAAAGCTGGCCCAAAGCAGTGATCATGACGGGCTCAGAGCTTTATCTACAGACTAAATTATTGAGTGCGGTCAAACAGGAAATGCTAAGTCCGGGTGCAGAGTCCTTCGATTTGATCCACTTCGATGGTAAAGGCAATATCAGAGCAGAAGATCTTGCCAGCGTAGAAAACGGTGTCAAAACCATGCCGTTCCTCTCCCAACGCAAAGTGGTGATCGTCGAAAATAGTGGTCTTTTCACTAAAACTTCAGCTGCTATAGAGAAGAAGAGAGCACAATTTATCGATATGCTCAGTTCATTAGATGAGCAATCATGCTTGATTTTATGGGAAGAAGAGATAGATAAGAAGCACCGTAAATTTCTGCGACAAGTATCAGAGTCAGCTCAGTTGCTAGAAATAGGTGAACAAGCAGATAGAGACTTGGCACGCTGGTTGCAGGCACTGGCTAAGCGAAAAGGTAAGCAGATGTTGAGTGCAGCTTGTGAAGCCTTGATCATTCGCTGTGACAAAGATATGTCGCAACTCGAACAAGAGTTGAATAAGTTACTTTTGTACGCTGAATACACGGAGGCTTCTACTATAGATTTAGAGATGGTAGATGAAGTTGCACGTCCAGATCTGTCTGGCAATGTCTTCAAATTGGTAGATGCGGTGATGGGTGGCAATTGCTCAGAAGCACTCAGTTTTGTCGAACGTCTACGCTTACAGGGTGAAGACATACCTCGCTTACGATTTATGTTTATGCGTCACCTCAAACAGTTGATCTTGGCAGGTGAATTGCGTACAGTAGATATTATTTTGCAGGAGATGAAGGTACATCCCTTCGTCGCGCGTAAACTGGCAGAGCAAGCAGCTCGTCTGTCTGTTAAGCGCTTAGAACAGCTCTATCATTCCGGTGTGGAGTTAGAGCGTAAGTGCAAGTCAGGGGAGTTAGAAGAAAAAGTAGGATTTGAAGTTTTATTGATCTACGCTGCTACTATATTTAACGTAAAAAATAGAGGTGGAAGATGAGTTATTTAGCACAATGGGAGAGCATGTTCAGCGATGCTCATGCTCAGCAACAAAATGCTGAAACCATACATCGTTACTATGAATTAGAGACTGAAGCATATCGCAAGATTCTGGCTGAGAAACAGGCTCGTTGGCAAGGTACATTTGCCTGCCTGGCCAAAGAGTTAGGATTTGGAGACGAGAAGGTTATCTTCATCGGTTTCTTAGATGGCATGACCCCTGCACTCAAACAGGAATTGCCTTTGGCTGATCTCAACGATGACAGCGAAGTTGATTTTGAGATCGATTTCTCTGAATTGTTCTTGGCTATGCGTCGTGCTAAGGCTAAATGGTTGTATGAATTAACTGAATGGGACGGTGTTCTCAGCGATGAAGAACGTCGTGAGTTAATCGGACGTTGGCGCGAAGAAGTTACCCGTCACCACGAGAAGATCGGACGCAATGATCCTTGCATCTGTGGTAGTGGTAAGAAATATAAAAAATGTTGTGGTAAGTAGGAGTTGATATGTCGATCACTGTCCAAGAAATCTATCGTGATTGTCAAAAATACGCCGGCAAAACACTGGAAGTAAGTGGTTGGGTACGCACTGTACGCGACCAAAAAGAATTCGGCTTCATCGTCTTGCATGATGGTAGCGGTTTTACTCCCTTGCAATTGGTGTTTACCCGTGCTGATCTCGGCGAGGAATATGACAGAGTGGCAGCTCTGACTACAGGCTGTTCCATTGAAGCTGTCGGTGAGTTAGTGCTGACTCCCGATGCCAAACAGCCCTGTGAACTCAAGGTGAAAAGCGTAACTTGTCTCGGTGCCTGCCCCGTCAATTATCCTTTACAGCCCAAACGTCATACACCGGAATTCTTGCGTACCATCGCACACTTGAGACCACGCACCAATCTCTTCCAAGCAGTGTTCCGTATCCGCTCGGAAGCAGCTTTTGCTCTGCACGAATTCTTCCATCAACGCAATTTCGTCTATGTGCACACTCCCTTGATTACCGAGAGTGATGCTGAAGGTGCAGGTGCCATGTTTATGGTAACTACTTTGGATCAAGACAAATTGCCACTCGACGACCAGGGTAAAGTTGATTTTCACCAGGACTTTTTTGGTAAACGCACCTATCTGACAGTCAGCGGTCAGTTGTCGGCTGAAGCATATGCCCTAGCTTTCCGAGATGTCTACACTTTTGGCCCTACATTCCGTGCTGAACACTCCAATACTCCACGTCATGCCGCTGAGTTTTGGATGATTGAGCCCGAGATGTCATTCGCAGATCTAAATGACAATATGCAGGTAGCAGAAGATATGCTTAAGCACGTCATCAGGCATGTGCTCGATCATTGTTCAGATGAATTAAAGTTCCTCAATCAATTCATCGACAAGGGTCTGCTCCAGCGTTTAGAGACTTTGGTAAACAGTGATTTTGCTCATATCACTTATACTGAGGCCATAGAAATTCTCGCCGAGGCAGATGTCAAATTTGACTACCCTGTCTCATGGGGTTGCGACTTGCAGACTGAGCATGAACGCTATCTGACTGAAAAAGCTATCGGCAAGCCGGTATTTGTCACCGATTATCCTAAAGAGATTAAATCTTTCTATATGAAACAGAATGACGACGGCAAGACTGTCGCAGCTATGGATTTATTAGTGCCTGGTGTCGGCGAGTTGATCGGAGGTAGTCAGCGTGAAGAAGATCCTGTCAAGCTACGTAAGCGTATTCAGGAATTGGGTTTAAATGAGGAAGCCTATAGCTGGTACTTAGAACTCAGAGAATTCGGTACAGTCAAGCACGCGGGCTATGGTCTCGGATTTGAGCGTCTGATCATGTATTTGACAGGTGTCAGCAACATACGTGATGTCATACCTTTCCCGAGAACTACCGGGCATGCTGAATTCTAAAACTAGTTTCAGTTAATGATGGTCTGAGAAATAGTCAGATTATACGTCAGAAAAATTTTGCTTTATTTTAATTCAAATCAGTTGATCTCCGCACAGAAAAGAGGTTAACGATGCGAATTCAAGATTGGCCAAGCAACAATAGACCCTATGAGAAGATGATTATAGAAGGAGCTAAAGCTCTGAATGATGCTGAGTTGTTGGCGATTATCTTAGGCACGGGAAACCGTGAAATGAGTGCTCTAGAATTAGCACAAAAGATTATCTGCCAACAACAAGGTCTGAGTTTTCTCTATGAATCATCTGTCGAAGAATTATTGGAATTCAACGGTATAGGCAGAGCCAAAGCCGTCAAACTTAAAGCAGTTGCAGAACTAGGTCTGCGTTTGCGCAATCCCGACAAAAAAGAGATAGTCATCGACAATCCGATCGCTGCCATAGCGTATCTAGAGCCCCTGATCGCCAAGAGCAGCAATGAGGAATTGTTAGTTCTACTCTTAGATGTACGTAAGCGGCTGATTCGCCACGAACGTATATCGCTAGGTGGTCTCAATTCTACTTCGGTGATCCCTAGAGATGTTTTCAGACCAGCGCTCAAAGCGAATTCTCATACCATCATACTAGCTCACAACCATCCCAGTGGAGATCCCACTCCCAGCGAATCAGATATACAGGCTACCAAAGAACTGTCACGTGTAGGCATAGAGTTAGGGATACAGGTAATAGACCACATAATTATCGGTGATCCTCAATCTCTGAGTATGCGTGAAAGGGGCTACTACTAAGCTAGTATGACTGTGTTATAATCGATTATCGATTGGAGTAAATACATGAAGAAAAGTCGACGCACACAACTTATATCTGTCGCACTGATCAGCATCATTCTCTTGATATGTATAGTCTCGAGCAGTTTGCCGGAGGGCGGCGATAGTGTGTTGTCAGCACCCTTCAATGCATTGCTCAAACCGGTTGAACGTCTGGTTCAGAAAACTAGCAAACGAGTCACTAAATATTTTGGCGCTGTCTCTGAGAATGAGAAATTACAGGCCGAATTAGATGCTGTACGTCAGGAAAATGTTTCCTTGCGTTTGGAACTTCAGAAAAATATCTCTGATCTCGCAACCTATCACCAGATCAAAGATTCTTACAAATTGAAAGATATCTATCAGAATACCGCCATTGTCGCCAGTAATATTTTAGAGAGACCACTCAATGATGACGCTGATATGTACCGTATCGATCAGGGTTTTACTATGGGTTCAGCCGGTGATAATGTACGCTATACGGTTCTAGATGAACAGGGCAATCTCTTCGGCAAGATCCATTCATCTGATCGACTTACAGCTAAAATCCTACCTATCACTCATGCGGGTTTTGCCTGCGATGCTATAAATGTCAACGATGAAGGACATCATTTTCGTTTGCGTGGTGATTCGGCTTATGGTCCGCACGGTTTTTGCATCATCGATCAGATACCTAAAGATGCTAAAATCGCTGTCGGTGACAGCGTGGTCACAGGAGGTACTGGTGGTCTATTCCCTAAAGGCTTAGTGATCGGTACTGTCAGTGAGTTGTTGCCTGACGATGTCGAAGGCGAGCGTCGAGCATTGGTGCAGCCTAATGCTAATTTCGCCGCCACCAACATTGTATTCGTTTTGACTGGCACAAGTTCAGAGGCTGTAGGGGCGACGCAGGAATGATCAAGAGATTGCGCAAGCATCGTGCAGAGGGTATGTGGCTGTTGGCCATATTGTTGACTTTTGTGCTGGCAACTCTCAATTTTCCTGCCACTTTCATCGGTTCCCAACGCATGGATTGGCTGCTGTTGCTACCATGGGTGGCTGGTTATTTTTACGGTGAAAAATCAGGCATGACAGTGGGATTAGCTTGCGGTTTTCTGCGTGATTTGTTGTTCGCTAGATTTTTTGGCAGCGGTATGTTGATCTCCATGCTCACAGGAATTTTGGCAGCTAAATTTTTTGCACGTCAATTCGATCGCAAACTGAGTTTTTTCCCGTTGCAGTATTTGTTGATGTTTGGCATATATATCGCCATGACGCTGGCTCTAGGCTTATTGCGCAACAGTCTCGTAGGTTTCGTATATGTAGACTTTGTGAAGTCAGTATTAAGATACCTACATGTGTCAGTATTTATAAATGTATTTGCGGCGATGGCACTGGCAGTGTTAGTTCGCTACGTCCTCAAACCACTTCCTTTCGTGGCGGTGATCGAAGCAGAATATGCAGAAGAACCTACAGCTATCTAGCTGGGAGAAGATATGACCGAAAAATCTTTTGTCACAAAGTCAGAAAAATCAGATGAGAATAAGAGTAGAAGAAATTCCTTTTTCCGTTTCCGCTACTTATTTTTAGCTGTCTGCTTCATCGTTGTAACTTGTATGATTTTGCTGCGTACTTCGATGATCATCATCCGTTCCGAACAGCAGAATACGGGTATCGATGAGACCAAGGGACAAGCAAATACTTTTCGCCTGCCTCCTAAACGTGGTGATATCGTAGACTCCGAAGGTCTATCTCTAGCTTATTCGGTGAGCGAGCCACAGCTTTATTTAGCGGATAGCAAGTTGGAAGGCAGGAAGCTGAACGCTATGCTGCTGGATTATTTTTATCTTTTGCGTGATCGCAATATCAAGTTGGCCAAAGGTATCGAAGAATATTTTTCTTCAGATGCCGAAAATCATATGACTTACACCGGCAAGTTTGTGTTTAAGCAGGAGATGGAGGAAATTGAATCTTGGCAGCAGAAAAAGGATCTTTTCGATCTCAAGTCTAAGGACAGCAAGTCAGAAGATAAGGAGAAGGTCAAGCTCGATCCAGATGCATTTTTCCAATATCTTGTGTTCGATAAATTTAAAATTGAAGATCGCGACACGGCAGACCGGTTCTTCACTCCTGAGGAGGATTATTACATCGTCCTCATGCGCTACCTAATCCTCAAGGACAATTGGCATTTTGTTCAAGGTCAGCCCGTTTTGTTGGGAGGCCCTATCAATGATGAGATCAAGTCCATTGTGACCGAACAAAATGAACGCTACCGAGGAGCCGTCATCATCGATGCATCTCAGCGTCGCTACACCGAAGATGCTTTGTTATTCGCTCATGCTCTCGGCTATACAGGTCGAATCAACGATCAAGAGATGCAGGAGATGGGAAACAAGGATTACAGTGTCGACGATACCATCGGTAAGTCAGGCGTCGAATACGTGGCAGAACCTTATCTACACGGTAAGTCGGGCAGCATCCCTTACTCGATCTGGCGAGAAGAGAGAGAACGTCAAGGTGTAGATCAGAGCAGTGAGACCATCACCGACAGTTTCGTTGAAGCTGCCGGCGGAATCCCTGTAGAAAACGGATCTACTGTTCGTCTGACCCTGTCGAAGAAGATGCAAGATATCACTCATAAAGCTTTATTGGAGAGTGAAAGATATCACCGTGATGCGAAATTAGGTAAAGCGAGTGCTTTAGGCGCAGTTATGATGGATGTCAAAACAGGAGCTGTCTTAGCCATGGATTCTATCCCCAGCTATAATCCTCAAGACTTTGCTATGGCCAGCACTGATCCGCAGGCAGAGAAAAAAGTTCAAGAATATCTCAATGATAAAACCAATAAACCTCTGCTCAATCGCTGTATCTCAGAGATATACACTCCTGGCTCTACCTTTAAGCCGTTCACATCTGTAGCTGCCATCGAAAAAGGTGTGATAACCCCAGGTAGTTCTACATATGTCTGTAATGGTACAGAAGAAATAGCTGAGATCGAGTGGAGTTGTTTTGAGCGTCCAGTAGATGGCCACGGCCCCATCGATTTGACCGAAGCTCTAGTCACGTCTTGTAATATCTATTTCTATAAACTGGGTTTGGATACTGGCATCGATCAGATCAGTGCGACTGCCAAACGTTTTGGCTTAGGTGAGTATTCTGGCATCGATCTTCCTTACGAAGTAAAGGGTTACACTTCCAGTCGTGAACTCAAGCAGTTAACCCGTGAAAAGGACGAAGATAAGATCTGGTTCCCAGCGGATACCTGTCAGACTTCTATCGGTCAGTTCGACAATGCTTACACCTTGATTCAGTTGGTGAGGGCTACTGCAGGTGTAGCTACCAATAAATTAGTAGTGCCACATGTAATCAAGGAAATAACCAATCCTGCCGGCAAGGTAGTACGCCCTGAAAATATTATCGTTGAGCCTTTAGGGTTCAAAGAAGAGAGTATAGCCATGGTTCGCCAGGGTATGCGAAATCTCAAGAATTACGGTGGTTACAACACTCAGTATTGCTTCCAAAACTATTCGATAGATGTATCAGCTAAGACTGGTTCGGCAGAAGTTATCAACAATACTGGAGACGGTCTGATGACCAATGCTATGTACGTGAGCTATGCTCCCACTGATGATCCGCAAGTTGCGATCGCCATCATGGTGCAGGATGCTACTGTCGGTGATTATCTAGCACCCATCGCTCGTCGTATGTATGACGGTTATTTTAACGCTGAAGA
This sequence comes from Bacillota bacterium, assembly GCA_023388605.1. Classification (GTDB taxonomy): domain Bacteria; phylum Bacillota; class Clostridia; order Saccharofermentanales; family DTU023; genus JAEWER01. The sequence continues at coordinate 10,878 of JAEWFX010000064.1, read as the reverse complement.
GTTCGCTCCACTGCCTAACTACGCACCGGCTATTATCGGCGAATAAAACAACAATAATTGCTTATAGCTTGTTATTGTTGTGCAGGATGTATAGTATTAGAGTATAAATTTTTAACAAGTAGTAGGTGCATTATGAATATAATTCTGTTGGCAGATAATCGTAAATATGATTTGCTAGTTAATTTATGCATCGCCTATACACATATATTCGAAAAGCACCAATTACTTTCACTCTTCAATATCGCTCACCTGATCAAGGAGCACAGTGGGCTCAACATTCAGTCCATCAATGCCGATGTCGCTGCCGGTGGTCAACAATTAGCTTCTCTGGCTAATTACAACGAAGTAGATGCAGTTATCTATCTGCGTGACCCCCAAGCCATCAACTATGCTTCAGGCAATGATCTGTTGCGTGCTTGCGATATCAATATAATTCCCTATGCTACCAATCTAGCTTCGGCAGAAGTTCTCGTCATGGGTATTGAACGTGGCGATCTGGATTGGCGCACATTGATTTAGAGGTTTATTTTGAGTATATTGCCCGATATCGTTACTTTTTACCCTGGAACTGAGTTTGCTGGGGCCGGTTTCCGAGCTAATGCTTATCTGCTCAATCTAGATGGTTTCAAGGTGTTGATAGATCCTTCGCTACGTCTTGAAGAAGATGTAGACATGCTCTTGCTGACGCATGCACACTACGATCATATTATCGAGTTGCCTTATTGGCACGATGAGAAAAAAGTTAAATTGTTATGTCCTAAACGCGACGATTATCTGTTACATGATCCTGTAGCCAATTGTTCGCCGATGTTCGGACCTGCTCGTACTTTTTCGCCAGCTGATTATTATTACGGAGATCGCGAGACCATAGATCTAGGTGAAGATTATGTGTTCTGGGCCTTGAATACACCAGGTCACACTCATGGAAGCAGTTGCCTTTTTCTGTTCAAAAAGCCTGAGAACGAAGATTTTCACTGTGATTTAGTCGACGGCAAGCTGGTCAGCAACGGAGAATTGATCCTCTTGATCAGCGGCGATACCATCTTCGATGACAGTGTGGGAAGAGTTGACCTAGTCACCAGTGACGTCAAGGAGATGAAGCAATCTCTGACTATCTTAGATGGCATACTGCGTAATTTAGATCGTGAATTGCCGGTGATGGCAGGTCATGGTGATGTTTGCACTCTGGGCTATCTGTTAGATCATAATTTTTATCTAAAAGCAAGATAATCCATCTATATTATTGTATTATTAGACGAATACTATACGAGGTAGGTTTGGATATGGAAGCTTTGATTCAAGAACTCCAAGCTCTTGCTAGCGAGTTCAACGAACAGTTACAAAGCGTTGATAATGCCGATGATCTCGATGCTTTACGTGTAGCTTTTTTAGGTAAAAAAGGCAAGATCACTGGTATTATGAAGCACATGGGCAAATTGTCTGCTGAAGAGCGCCCAGTCTTCGGTCAAGAATCTAATAAAGTCAGAACCCTGGTAGAAGAGCAGCTGCAGAGCAAGAAGAATGAGCTTCTCGCCGCCGCTGAAGCTGAACAATTAAAAGCCGAAGTCATCGATGTTACAGTGCCGGGTCATTGTCCTCACTGTGGCAATCGTCATCCGCTGACTCAGTTGATGGATCAGTTCACTGATGTGTTTGTAGGCCTAGGTTTTGAAGTAGCTGAAGGCCCAGAAATAGAATTAGATTATTATAATTTTGAGATGTTGCGTATCCCTAAGGGACATCCTGCTCGTGACGATCAAGATACTTTTTATATCACCGATGAATTGTTATTACGTTCTCAGACTTCGCCGGTACAAATCCGCGTGATGCAGAGTCAGCGTCCGCCTATAAGAGTTATCTGTCCAGGTAAGGTCTACCGTTCAGATGCTCTCGACGCCACGCATTCGCCAGTTTTTCACCAAATCGAAGGCCTAGTAGTCGATGAGGGCATCAGCATGTCGGATCTTGTAGCTTCACTCAGAATGTTCGCCAAAAAGATATTCGGTGAACAAGCCAAGATAAGATTGCGTCCCCATCATTTCCCTTTCACTGAACCTAGCTGTGAAGTAGATATTTCTTGTTGGACTTGTGGTGGACGTTCAGAGAGTTGTTCTACCTGCCGCGGTGAAGGTTGGATAGAGATTTTAGGTGCCGGTATGGTTCACCCCGAAGTTCTCGCCAATTGCAATATCGATCCAGAACGTTATTCGGGTTTTGCTTTCGGCGTCGGTGTAGAACGTGTGGCCATGGGCAAGTACAACATCAAGGATATCCGTAATTTCTACGAAAACGATCTACGCTTCTTGCGTCAATTCCGTGAAGGAGGAGCTTGTTGATGAAACTTACCATAGACTGGTTACAAGAATTTACTCCTTATGAGGGAAGCTTAGAAGAATTTGTGCATGGCATGACTATGTCAGGCTCCAAAGTTGAAGGGTTTGAACGAGAAGCGGCAGATATCACAGAGGTCATCACCTGTAAGATCACCGATATCAAGCCTCATCCAGATGCTGATCGTCTGCAGATCTGTACAGTCGACGATGGCAGCGGTGAAGATCGTATCATCGTCACTGCCGCCCGAAACGTCGCAGTTGGACTCGTAGTTCCCCTAGCTCTGCCTGGTGCTAATCTCGCTGGCGGCATGCATATCGAAGCCAGCCCCTTACGTGGTGTTATGTCTTACGGTATGTTCTGTTCGGTGGAGGAATTAGGCTACACCACAGCTGATTTCCCCGATGCCCCAGAGGATGGCATCTATATTTTCCCCAGTGATACTCCTGTGGGACAAGATGCCAAAGAAGCACTCGGTATCAATCAACAGATAGTCGATTTCGAAATTACATCTAATCGTCCAGACTGTTTTTCAGTACAAGGTTTAGCCAGCGAAGCAGCTCTGACTTTCCAATTACCTTTTCGTCATATCGATAAAGTTCCGGTAGGGACGGAGGATTTTACTCGTGACAACATGAGTATAAAAGTCGAAGAACCTTCGGCCTGTCCTCGCTATATGGGGCGTTTGATCCGCAATGTCAAAATCGGGCCTTCCACTCCGAAAATGCAGCGCCGTCTACGTGCATTAGGCATGCGTCCTGTAAACAATATCGTCGATATTACGAACTATGTGCAGTTAGCGTTGGGTCAGCCTATGCACGCCTTTGATCTGCGTGATATTCACGGCAGACAATTGAGTGTTCGCTATGCATCTGAAGGCGAGAAGATGATCACCTTAGATGGTGGAGAGCACGAGCTGATTTCTTCAGATTTGGTGATAGCCGACGCAGATAGAGCAGTTGCTCTAGCTGGCGTGATGGGTGCAGAAAATTCTGAGATCAAAGATGATACCACCGATGTATTGTTTGAGGTCGCCAATTTCGAGCCCGTAGGTGTACGTCAAACGGCTAAACGCTGTGGTATTCGCACCGAATCTTCATCGCGTTTTGAAAAGGGTCTTTCACCTCAATTGGTCGAGGTGGCTATGAACTATGCTTGCTACTTGGTCGAAAAACTAGGTTGTGGAGAAGTAGCCACCGATATGATAGATATCTATGCTGGAGATCCTGAAAAGCACGTCATCACCTACAGCCCTGTCGATATCAACTCTTTGTTGGGACTCGATATCTCAGATAGCATCATCAATCAGATCTTACATGAATTGGGCTTAGAGTTGACTGAGATTGAGGAAGGCATCTGGCAAGCCGCAGTACCCTATTATCGTCCTGATCTACGCCTAAAAGCTGATTTGGCAGAAGAAGTAGCACGTTTCTATGGCTACGATAAAGTGCCGGCAAAACTTTCTTCCATAGGCACACCTACTCTGGGAGGACTCAATCGCAAGCAATTACTGACCAAACGCATACACGGATTACTGAACGCTGCAGGAGCATACGAAGCCTACACCTCATCGTTTGCTTCGCCGCAAGATCTCGATGATCTCGGTCTCGAAGTCGGTGATAAATTACGTAAAGCTATAGAGATTCGCAATCCCCTCGGTGTTGAAGATTCTCTGATGCGCACTACTCTTCTACCGGATCTCTTGCGCACTGTTTCGCTCAACTTAGCACGTAGTAACTATGAGGGAACGCTGTATGAGTTAGGTAAGACATATCATCCCGAAGGAACACTAGAGAGTTTAATAGAACAAGACTACGATACTAATGGTCTACCGACTGAAATCGAGCATCTAGCGATCATCAGGTTTGAGCGTGACGGCAAGAATTCTGATCTTTTTTATCGCACTAAAGGTATAGTCGAAAATCTGCTCGCCAATCTCGGCATTGAAGATTATGAGTTCAGCGCAACATCCACTATCAACTATTTGCACCCAGGTCAGACAGCGGTACTGAGGATAGATGATTACGCTGAGCCCATCGGTTTTATCGGTACTATTCACCCTAGAACAGCTGATACTTTTGACGTTGTTAAACCGACAGTTTACGCTGATTTGAACCTAGGGGCGTTGTTGGCAGCAGCTAAACGTATCACAGATATTGAGCCTCTGCCCAAATATCCTTCGATCAAGCGAGATCTGGCATTGTTAGCGCCGCGTACATTGCCCGTAAATCAGATCCTTAAAGTGATTCGCAAAAACGGGGGTGAGTACTTGCACAAGGTCGAATTATTCGATATCTATGCAGGTAGCAAGTTGGGTGATGATGTCAAATCGGTCGCCTATAGCTTATTGTTCCGCGATCTAGACAAAACTTTGAGCGATGAGGAGATCAATCCTGTGATCGAAGATATTCTCCGTGAACTACAGACCATAGGAGTACGTTTACGCGATATTTAGTCAAGTGATCTCAGCTCTGTTTGACATATTTTGGGCTGAGCTTTGACATATTTCGACCTATTTGGACAATTTCGCCCATAGATAAGCCATGGAAATCTCTAACCTTGAGTTAGGAGGTATCTATGGCTTTTACAATTGAAGCGGCTTTGACCGTACCCTTATCTTTAAGTTTGTTGTTCAGTAGCGTCGCACGTTTACCACAACTCGAACAGCGTCTATATTTGCAGGCTAGAGCCTGCGGTATCAGCGTCAGAGAAAGTATCGGCGATGAAGATTTGTTCTCGATTCAAGATGGTTCAGACGAATATGTTTTGGCTACCTGTATGACTTCGCCACGTAAGATGCAAGAAGCCATCAGTCTGGGCATTGATCTGATTCAGATCGCCAAACATCGTTCCAGTAATTGATATGTTTGCTTATAGATTGAGTTGGAGAAGACGCCGAGAATTCGGTGGTATAGGTCTGGTAGCTATCATCCTATTGCCTACCTTACTTTTAGTTTTCAATACCGTTCTACAAGGCAGTCAACAGAGAGTAGCTGAGATAGATTATCTCAGAGCTTGTCGTTCTCAGTTAGAGATAGCGAAGGCTTCCTATGATCGCAAACTCTGGCGTGAGTACGGGTTGTGGGGTGTGCGTGAAGGCGATATACCACGTGATATCGGCACGGAATTAGTTGCAGAGGCAGGCAGTGCTGTAATATTGAATGCCAGCCGTCCGCTGTGGGAGCCTGAAGAACTGAATCGTCAGATCCAAAAGCATATGGATCTACGTGCTGAAGCGCTATTGACTTTAGAGATACTAGATCGTTATCAACATTTTCCCCGCGGCGGAGAATTAAGCTCGCTGGTGAGTGCTAATCTAGCAGAAATCGACACCAGCGATCCAAGCAAACTACTTTCTGATCCACCGACACCTGAGGTCTGGCCGACGAAGACCGATGATACAGGGGAAGAAGTTCCGATCAAGACGGAGGATATCGACTATGGGAAAGCGTTGTCACCAGTCAGCGGTCTATTGGAAGAATGTTATAGTAGTCTACTACCTGTCTATGACATGGCTGAGATAACTCCTAGTAGCAATCCTCTTGAGCCTGCAGGGATTTTGGCGATTACAGGTGTAGTAGATGATTTGCTGGATAGCAGAGGTTTTGTGCCAGAAAAGTTAGCTCTACAAGAATACCTGCTCAATTATTTTACCTCAGCTGTAGAAGATCAGGCTAACCAAGGACAGATAACACCAGACGGCCGCAAACACAGCGATCTGATCAAACAGGGAAGGCGCAGTGAAGTTGAACAGGTGATCTGTGGAATTTTCGATCCGGACAAAGCGGCTGGACGTATCCATAATTATCTGCGAATGATTTGTTTTACCTCGCATTTAGCACAGATTCTTATAAGTCAGGCTCAGCGCTCGAAATACATGACAATAGCTATAGGTATCAGTGCAGGTGTTGCGGCGGCAACTTTGGGTACAGTGATTATTCCTCCGTCTGCTCTGCAGTATCTATTGATTGTGGTAAATGCTCTGCGTCTGGGGTGGTCCAGTGCGAAGAGTCTGGTACAGGGCAAGAGTTTTACTCTCACTCTCGGCAGCAAAAGTGTCGATCTATACTATCGTGATTTTTTGCGGATGTTTCTCCTGATCAAACAGAAGTCGACCATACTAGCTAATTTGCCTGAGGTTATCAATCAAGTTATCCCAGGTGAATTCTGTACAGCTTTTACTGTAAATGGACAGATACAAGGTAAATCAGTAGTGATGAATAGTAATTTCGGTGAATGATATGGGAAATAAGCAGTATGGACGTGAACAGGGAGGTCTGATCTTTGAAGCCGCTTTGATTTTGCCGCTGATTTTTCTCTGCTGTTGGCTGCTATTTTCTGCCACTGTCGCGACGCAGACCGATCAATTAGTTCGTTATGCAGGTGAACAGGTGACATCGGAATTAGCGCTGATGTTGCCAGTTATAGATACCATAGCTACAGAGAGCGAGGTTCTGCCCGATAAGTTTTTTCGCGATCTTTTGCGAGCGACCCATAGCGACAGTATTTATCGTGAACTCAGTGATCTAGCCTCTTCAGTTGTTTTGGGCTCACATATCAACAGTCGCATAGACTATTGGTTGTCGACGGCGATAGCTGAAAATGCTGGGAAACTACCACGTCAGAAGAGACAAGTTGCTATCGATTTGGCTTTAGAAGAACATCACCTAGTAATGAAGTTGTCTTACACAGTCTCGACTCCTTGGAATGAAGCCTGGCGAGAGACTAAATTCTACATTCCGCTCTGGACTCGTTATGATTACTCAGAGTTGGTCAAAGACGAGAATAAATCAGCAGATGACAATATCTGGTCAGCAGACAATTTCACGCGGGGACGTTACTTTCGTGATCAGGTCGGCGCAAATTTGCCATTTAATTTTCCTGTTATCTGCAAGGTTTCAGGCAGTGCAGTGACGGCGATGCGCAGTATAGATTTCACAGCGCCAGGCTACGCAGACATCCTGACTGGTGAAGAACAGCTAGCTTATGAGATCGACAGATTAGCCAATTTTACGGGTGCGACACGCGGCGATATAAAAGTTGATAAGGTTCAGAATCGTGAATTGATTTTGATTATTCCGCGTAATACGCCTAAGATATACAACGAAGCGTGGCGTGAACGACAACGTGCCTTAGCGTCTGCACGTGGTGTAGAACTCAAATTTATCGAACGTGGTACCAGCCAGCGCTATCAATCCAAAAAAGAAGAGTGAATTATGGGATTAATCAAAGCTATCTTCGGTACATATTCTTCGAGGGAGCTCAAGAAAATTGAGCCTATTAAAGCTAAGATCGAGGCTCTGGGACCAGAGTGGTCTAAATTGAGTGAGGCAGAGCTGAAAGCAAAAACTAGCGAGTTCAAAAAGCGCCTGGCTGATGGAGAAACCTTAGATGATATTCTTCCAGAAGCTTTTGCCACAGTGCGAGAAGCGGCTAAGCGTGTTTTAGGTATGTATCATTTCCCAGTGCAATTGATCGGTGGCATCGTCCTGCATCAAGGCCGTATTGCGGAGATGAAAACTGGTGAAGGTAAGACTCTGGTTGCCACCTTGCCGGTATATCTCAACGCCTTGACTGGTCGTGGCGTACACTTAGTTACCGTCAATGATTACCTAGCCACTCGTGATAGCGAATGGATGGGAAAAGTCTATCGTTATCTGGGGCTATCAGTGGGTTTGATCGTACACGGCCTCACTAGTAGCGAGAGACGTGCTGCCTATGCTTGCGATATCACCTACGGCACAAACAATGAATTTGGTTTTGACTACCTACGTGACAATATGGCAAAGACTGCTGAGGCTATGGTACAGCGTGAGCTGAATTTCGCCATCGTCGATGAGGTGGATAGTATTTTGATCGATGAAGCACGTACGCCCTTGATTATCTCAGGTTCAGGTGAAGAGTCGTCCGACTTGTACGAGAAGGCGGATCGCTTCGTGCGTGGTCTACGTAAATGTGTTTTTAAAGAAACTGACAATAAGCAAGATTTCACAGAGCAAGCTCAATTAGAGGGAGATGCTGATTACATCGTCGATGAAAAAGCTAAGAGCACTGTATTGACAGCCAGCGGTATCAAGAAAGCGGAGCGTTTCTTCGGTGTAGATACTTTGACTGATCAGGAGAACTACAAGATCAATCATCATATCAACAACGCTCTTAAGGCGCATGGCACCATGTTCATCGATCGCGACTATGTAGTGAGAGATGGCGAAGTGATTATCGTAGATGATTTCACTGGACGCTTGATGGAGGGACGTCGCTACAGCAATGGTCTTCACCAGGCAATTGAAGCTAAAGAAGGTGTCAAGGTCGAGCGTGAGAGCAAGACTCTTGCTACCATCACTTTTCAAAACTATTTCCGCATGTACAAGAAACTGTCTGGCATGACAGGTACAGCGACGACGGAGGAAAGTGAATTCCGCGATGTATATCGTTTAGATGTAGTTGAGATCCCCACTAACAAACCGATGATTCGTGAGGATATGCCTGATGCCGTCTTCAAGTCTGAACGCGGGAAATTCAAATCGATTATCCGTGAAGTATCTGAGGTCCATGCCACAGGTCAGCCCATCCTCATCGGTACAGTATCAGTCGAAAAGTCAGAGTTGCTCTCTCAGTTGTTTCATAGAGCAGGTATCAAACACAATGTGTTGAACGCCAAGCAACATGAGAGAGAAGCAGAGATCGTCGCCCAAGCAGGACGTCTAGGTGCGGTCACCATCTCGACTAACATGGCTGGTCGTGGTACAGACATCATCCTCGGCGGTAACCCCGAGTTCATGGCGAAGCAAGAGATGCGTAAGCAGGGCTATGATGACGAGCTGATCGAGCAATCTACAGCACACAACGATACTGACGATAAGAATATTTTAGAGGCACGTGAAACCTTTAACCGTCTGGAAGCTAAATTCAATGAAGAATTAGCAGAAGAAAAGCAGAAGGTGGTCGAGGCCGGAGGTCTCTTCATCATGGGTACTGAACGCCATGAGTCACGTCGTATCGACAACCAGTTACGTGGTCGTGCCGGCCGTCAGGGTGATCCCGGCAAGAGCAAGTTTTATCTGTCGTTTGAAGATGATATTCTACGCCTTTTCGGTGGTGAAGCTATGGAAAATATCTTCAATAAGTTAGGTGTAGAAGAAGATCTTGAGATCGCTCACCCCTTGCTCAGTCGTAATATCGAGTCAGCACAACGCAAGGTTGAGGCTCAGAACTGTGCGATACGTAAACATGTCTTAGATTACGACGAGGTTATGAACCATCAGCGTGAGTTGATCTATCGTCAACGACATGAAGTTTTGTCGGGTGCTGATGTCAACGACTACTACCTCAATACACTGCGTTCGGTAGTTGAGAGTATCTTCGAGAGTTTCACAGCCAACGAAGAAGATAGTGATCAATGGGACAAGCCAGCTCTCGTGGCAGCACTCAAGGATATACTCGGCGAATTGCCTGAGGTCGAAGCTGTCAACAATTTGACTGGTTTTGTCGATCTACCAGAGCTAAGTGATAAGATTGTCGCTGCTGCTACAGAACACTTAGAAGCTAAACGCCGAGAGGTCGGCGATGATTACTATTTGACCGCTCAACGACTCATCCTCTTGTCTGCGGTTGACAATCACTGGATGGATCACATCGACGCCATGGATGATTTGCGTGATAGTATCGGCATGCGTGGTTACGCTCAGCACGATCCAGTAATTGAGTATAAACGTGAAGGCTTCGAAATGTTTGAGCAGATGACAGCGGGCATCCAAGAAGATAGTCTTCGCCTTTTGATGCGTGCACATCTGTCGATAGAACAACCCAAAGAACGCGAAGATGTCAAGATGGAGGGCAAGCTTAAAGCTGACCGCTCAGCCGTTCAACGCGCGCAACAAAACAGCGAACCAGTGGCGAGCAAGCCAGTTAAACGCTCGGTCATGATCGGACGCAACGATCCTTGTTGGTGTGGTAGCGGTAAGAAATATAAGAACTGCCATCTGCGTGAGGATGAGCAGAAGAAGTTATAAATTTGCAGATTAGCATAGACTTTACGTTGTATTCGTGCTAATCTAGTTGCCGATTATTAGTTTGTGAGGGAGATAAGATGAGCCCGTTGATTATAGTTTTAGCTATTGTAGATATTGTAGTTTGCCTAGGTTTGGTTTTCTTGGTAGTTTTCCAGGAAGGTAACAGTAAAGGACTGGGAGTCATTTCCGGTGGTGCTGATACTTTCTTCGGTCAAGGCAAGGGTCGTACCATCGATGTGATGTTGAAAAAGATGACTTCGGTGTTGGCGATCATCTTCGCTGTCTTATCCATCGTATTGTTCTTACTCACTGGCCGATCTGCCTAGACTAAATAGTTACTGGTTTAAGAGGTCGGTTCTGCCGACCTTTTTTCTTTGCTAAAATTCAGTTGATGAAAAGAATCGGGAATTTCTCAAAAAAACGTCTCAAAAAGGCGAATCGTCGTCGCAAAGAGAAGAAGCTCAAACGTGCCAAACAGATCAAGCGACGTGAAGAGTCATTGGCTGCTGCGCCTACAACACGTGGAGCTAAACGT
>JAEWFX010000001.1 GCA_023388605.1 Bacillota bacterium | reverse complement strand
AATTCGAAATCAGCGATCGCTTCTTCGATCTGAGCTACAGCATCCTCTGCGTCGAAATCACCGTACACATAAAAGATGGCATTCGACGGATGGTACCACTTTTGATGAAAATCCACAAAATCAGCATAGGTTAGATCCACGATGGCACGAGGTGAACCACCGCTATTATGAGCATAGATATTATCTAGGAGCATTTTGCCCGCCTTATCCATCAATAGATAAGTGGCATCGGACATCGCTCCCTTCATCTCGTTGTAGACTACACCGTTGAAAAAAGGTTCTCCGTGTTCATCTAACTCTAGATGCCAGCCTTCTTGACGGAAAATCAGCTCATCCTCTGCAATCAGGGGATGGAACACCGCATCCAGGTAAACATCGATCAGGTTGTGGAAATCTTTCTGATTTTGACTGGCGACGGGATAGACAGTCATATCAGGAAAAGTCATAGCATTGAGAAAAGTCTGCAGCGAACTCTTGAGCAAGGTGACAAAAGGTTCCTTGACGGGATATTTCTTCGAACCGCAGAGCACTGAGTGTTCGATGATATGTGCCACACCACTATCGTCTTGCGGGAGAGTAGGAAGTTGCACCATGAAAACTTTATTGCTGTCTTCATTCGGCATCAATACTAATTTCGCCTTTGTACGTTCATGTTCATAGATGGCGACTCTGCTACGAATCTCTTCGACAAAACTCTCTTCTACAAAAACAAAATTACCTATTCTAGCAAGATCAGACATAAAAACTCCTCGATAGGGATGACGTTTAGGCTAAAGCCTGCATCTGCGGATAAATTTTTCTATGACAGTAATTACGATAAAGTAACTTTAACACTATGCCCTTCAATATACTACTGACTGTGATAGATATCCATACACCATCAATTCCCAGATAAGGCGTGAGTAGATAGGCCATAGGAATACGCAATGCTGTCAAAAATAGAGTAGTAGATGAAGGTATGGCGCTCTCACCAAAGCCATTGAAGGAACCAGCCGTGATGATCTCCAAACACATGAAGGCTTGAGACCAAGCTAAGATACGTAGGTAGCTCACACCACCGGCGATAACTGCACTGTCGTAGCTGAAAAGAGAGAACAGAGGATCAGCTAAAAGATAGAGTAGAATACCGTTGATTACACCGAAGGAGACCATAATACGTGTGATCATCCTTTGACCCTTCAACGCTCGTTCAAATTTACGTGCACCATAATTTTGCGATACGAAAGCACGGATAGAATTAGCAAAACCATCGCCTGTACGCCAGCTGACGGCTTCGATCTGCGTACCAATTCGCTGTACAGCAAAAGATACTTCACCAAAATTTGATACTAAGCGTGAGAGAATGATGGCGATAACAGTAAAGCCCATAGATTCGATGGCAGGTGCTGTACCGAAGCGTAGTAATTGCTTGTATTCTGCCAAACGATCATCTGATCGCTTGAATGGTAATTTGTAAAAAGTATGGCACCGCAACACCGTGACACTCATTCCCAAGGCGACCAAAAGTTGTGAACCGGCTGTCGCAAAAGCTGCACCTGGCACACCTAAATCAAAGGTGAAAATCAATACAGGATCTAATACGATATTCATCACCAAACCTATGCTGTTGATGATAAAGGGTGTCTTGCTATCACCAGCAGCAATGCTCAAAGAAGATAGAGTATTACCCCAGAAAGCGAAGATAACACCGATAGAGGTGATGACTAAATACTGTTTGCCCATCAAGATCGTGTGAGCATTGTCAAAATTGAATAGCCCGATCATCTGCGAACGCAACGTGATCATCAAAAGGGCAAAACCACTGGCGAGAAGCAAAGCCAACTCTAAAGCTGCTGCTGCATAGCGTCTTGCACTATCCAGTCTGCCTCCACCGATATTGGTGGCGGTAAATACTTGTCCGCCTACACGAGAGAAAAGCAATAAGCCTTCGGCAAACCACAACATCATGCCGCCGGCACCAACAGCCGCCACAGCTTCAGTGCCGATGCGTCCAATCCAAAACATATCGACCAAACTGTAGGTCATCTGGACGAAGGCAGTTGCAGTGATGGGTAAAGCTAAGCGAACCAACGATGAAATAATTGGTCCGCTCAGCAATTGATTTTCTAATTTTTGTGTCTGCTCAACAGAGTCCTGCACGGATCTCTACCTACTAAAGTTGGAAACTAGTTAGAACAGATTTGATGATTTGTGACCAGGTCTGTAAGAAGATAAAGAGTTGGACGAGGATCAAGATCAAGAAGAACCAATAGGGGCTGGTCTTCTCTGTATCGTGGCATTTCTGGAAACCGGCGTACAGATAAATCATGTAATGGATCAAAAATCCTAACATCAAACCGCAGGCAGTCATTGGGGCGAACATACTGATAACGATCACCAAGACAGCACCCAATAACTGAGGTGCACCAGCTATAGCGATGGTGCGTAAGATATCTAAAAAGCCTGATTCGCTGCGACTCTTAAACAATAGACCAAGCAAGAAGAAGATCAAGATGGTCACCAATGTCGATACCAGCATCTGTAATAGACCATAGCCAAAAGCTACACCGAAGATCTTTACACCGCTGGAAGAGATGCCGAACATACTCAGAGCACTCGTGCCAGAATTACCCACAGCTGACAATATACGACCCCAGACGAAGCCTCCGAACAAGATCTCTAAACCTAGGAGAATTCCTGCAGTCATACTACTGATTTTGACACTGAAAGCGTTGATCGGATGACCAGAAAATACTCTACCGAACAGAGCTCCTAGATCAGCTAATACCTGAACTCCATAGCGACTGGCCTGATCTACAAAAGCAGTGCGATCGACTGATCCACGCTGAGTTTGACGAGGCGGCACATGTCTTTGACGCTGTTGTCGCGGTCTGCGCACACGCTCACGTTGATCGACTGACTGCGTTCTTCTTGTCTGTAATTCTCTATTATTCATCTGACGAGTTTGCTGCTGACGACCATAGTCTGCCTGATCATAATTATCACGACTTTGTCTTTGGTCAGAGTGAACACCATAATCATCGTGATCAGAATAAGCGTTATCACGATAATTGTTGTGATCATCATAGTGGTCGTGATGGGTATAATCAGTTTGAGCATTATAGTCAGCATCACCGAAATCATCGACAAAATTATCGTTGACGAATTGTTGCCCTTGAGCAAAAAAATCATCTTGTCCCTGAACTGGTGACTGGTAATTCCTCTCGTCCATATTGTTCCTCTTTCTGTAACTAATATCTAAGCTTAACGTTATGTTATTGTAACAATATTTCGAGTCGCTATTCAATCGAAATTTTGTCGGTCGCTACCCTGACAGCACGTAGATTGACAGCCACAATATTTATAGCTGTGATCTCCTCGATCTTCTCTCCCACACGCTTTTGAGCTTCTCGCAGCAATTGCTGAGCATTGCAACCATAACGCAAGGTCAGATCAGCATTGATGGTCGCTCCGTAAGGTTGTTGCCGCACCCAAAATTCGTTCATTTCTTCGACACCATCTATCTCGCAGACGATGAGCTTAGTCAACATTCCCAAAGCTTCATCTGACAGGGAATACTTGCCGAGACTGGAAAAGGTAGGTCGCACCACGGTGCGTTCACCCGCTGGCAAACGCGAATAGCGATCTTGCGAACGTTCGAAACGTCTGCGCAATTTGAAGAGCGGATCCAAGATGCTGCCCGAAAACTCATGTTTGATCTCCATGCTCGGGACAGGGATGGTATGCTTGCCTTCAGTCATACGCACATGGCGAGCCGTCAAACGCTCACTCTCCGTAGTGACATCCTCGATCTTAATCCGCATCGCCGGTTGATTGAGACCGAGATTAGTACAAATTTTTTCTAGCATCGAATCCGATGTACCTAAAATCAGCAAACTCGGCGGAGCATGCTCTGCTAGCACACGCCGCATATTGCTTGCACTGGTGGGATCAGCGAAAATCGCTCGTCGTACCGAATCTATTTTGGTTGTAGCTCGCTTGGCTGAAGTTCCTGCTACGATTCTGCCGCCGTTAATCAGCAAACCATCGTCGATCATATAGCCGATACCGTACTGAGTTGCTAGGCCAGTGGCACGTGTGCTCTTACCCGTGCCCGAAGGTCCGATAAAAGCTATAACTGCGATCTCAGATAAGTTGTCGCTGTAACTGCCAGCTAGATTAGCTATCCACTCACCCGTATCTTGATCTTCACCACTTATCTCTGAAAGATGGTTGAAAGGCTTAAACACGGGCTTTGCCGTCAGCTGAGACCAGCGATTGCTGAAATTCACAATCTCGCGCATTACACTTGCAGACTGCGACAAGCTATCGGTTTCAGAAACTTGCTCTGTCACCGCCACTTGACGACGTTTGCGTAAATTTTTCAGCCAACCTCTCTGTGCCATTTGCTCCTAGGCGCGATTGTGGTAGACATCTTGTACATCATCGATATCTTCGAGAAAATCGATGAGCTTATCTAACTGTGCCTCTATCTCTGGATCTTTGATCTCGACAGTAATATTGGGCACAGGTCCCAAGGTCGCATCGGTCAAGTTATAACCCTTTTGTTTGAGATTATCTTGAACACTATAATAATCTTCTACCGAAGTCATGATCTCATAACCTTCCTCAGAAGCAGATACATCATCTGCACCCGAATCTAGGGCATCCATCATCACTGTATCTTCGTCTGGATTGTTCTCACGATCGAGCAAGAGAACTCCACGTTGTTCAAATTGGAAAGAAACGCAACCGGTAGTGCCTAAATTGCCGCCATATTTGTCGAAGATATGACGCACTTCACCAGCTGTACGATTGCGGTTATCGGTCAGAGTACGAACTAAAACCGCGACTCCGCCTGGGCCATAACCTTCGTAGGTCACTTCCTCATAATTATCAGTGTTATCCATGCCTGCAGCACGTTTAATTGAACGTTGAATGCTGTCATTAGGCATATTGTTGGATTTAGCTCGATTGATGGCATCTTGCAAGCTGCGATTACTCTCGGGATCAGCTCCACCTTGCTTGACTGCCAATTGAATTTCTCTGCCTAGCTTGGTAAAAATCTTGCCGCGTTTGGAATCTACCGCTTCCTTGCGACGTTTGATGTTATTCCACTTTGAATGTCCTGACATTCGACCTCCTAATTGATCCGATGATATCGATACTCCCCGACTTCGAGCTCCACTGTATCAGCCGTCACTTCCGCGATCATATCACGTAGCTCCTCCATACGTTCTGGCACTGTCACTACTTGCCAACTCACCGACTCGGTGTAAAGAGGCATAGTCTGCACAAAATTTTGTGTTTCCAAACGGTAGCGCAACTTATCCGCCTGAGCGTAATCAGTCTTAATAGTAAACTCTTTTTGCAACTGATATTCTACAATTTTTGCACGCTCCACTGCTGCACTAGCCGCCTTGCTGTATGCTCTGGTCAAACCACCAGTGCCCAGCAAGATGCCACCGAAATAACGGATCACACATACCGCTACGTTCTCGAGCGACTGACTCTGCAATACATTGAGCACAGGTTTACCACCCGTACCCTGCGGCTCACCGTCATCGGAAAAACGCATGTACATCTCTGTGCCGTTGACGATCCATGCATATACGCAATGCCTGGCATCGGGATACTTCTGGCGTTGGCTGCGCACAAACTCTTCCGCAGCTTCTACACTGTTGACCGGTGCACATACACCGATAAACCGTGACTTTTTCTCGATAAATTCGCTGCTCTGTTCTGACTCAACTGTAAAATACCGCTGCCGTTTTAGAGCTGCTTCTTCTAACTTATGCTCTCGACTACTCATCTCTAACTCAATGAACTCAGGGCGTACTCAAACAGCTTTTATGCTAGGCATCGCTGCGACTCAACTCTAAGTATTTTTGATAAGCGACCGAAAGCAGCTTGCGTTCTTGAGAGTAGGTGACTACTTCGAGAGCTTCACTGACCGGGAAAAACTTAGCGTCAGCCAAACCGTAATCAGGATTGAGCTCAGTCTCGCTAGAATCAGCAGTCATCACATACCACTCGATGTGATTAGCGACAGGACGTTCCAGCGAACGAGAATAAAATTCGTAGGCTGTATCGCCAGCTTCATCTAAGATATATGCACGCACACCAGCTAGGAAGCGCACACTCTCGATAGCCACTTTGCTCTCTTCCACATCTTCGTGCACTATGGCTTTGGGGAAACTCCACTCAGCCTTATCGTTCTTGATCATCAATACCATATTCTCGTAGAAAACTACGCCGCCAGCACAATCTCGAATCAGCATATAAAGCTCGCTTTCTGCAAATATCGTACCTGTATTATATAATACTGTTTAATTAGGAGGAATTATGCCCAAAAACTCACCGCGTGCAAAACGACGTCTCTATCGTCGTTTAACCATAATTTTTTCTGTGCTGATCTTCCTCTTCTCAGCAGCCATTATCTACCAGTTGCGCTTTGATATCTTCAGCAATTTTTATAATGATAAAGCCAATAGTCTAGAGCGTGAGATAGCAGCTTTAGAACAAGCTAGAGCTAGTCAAACTACTACACCTACTACAGACACGGATAGTACAGGTGATAAAAATAAATCGACTAAGCCTTCTCAAGATCCTGCGAGTATGACTGATACTGCCAAAGCAGGGATCGGCGACTTCGAAGATTTAGAAACACAGCAGTTGATCGACAAATTTTTTGGACCTTTACCCGAAAAAACTGGTGACGGTAAATTTGAGTTACCTAAAGTTCGTGGCATCTATGTATACAATCTCAATCATCTGGATTATTACTTCGATCTGGTCAAGAACACACCCGTCAACACCTTCGTCATCGACATCAAAGAATCGTGGGGCGTACTCTACGACTCTAAAGTACCGCTCGCACAAGAGATGGACGCCATCATCAACCCTGTCAATCTCAAGGCAGTCATCGACCGCTGCCACGAAAACAATATACGTGTGATCGGTCGTATGGTCTGTTTTAAAGATACTGTGATGGCCGAAAAACGGCCCGATCTCTGCATCCAGGATAAGAACGGTAATCCGCTGCACTTCCCTCTCGATGGTAGCAATGTTTTTGCTAGCCCATACAATCCCACTGTCTGGAAATATTTAGCAGACATAGCCACAGAAGCCATCGGCTATGGTCTCGATGAGATCCAACTAGACTATGTGCGTTTTCCCTCCGGATCACCTGAAGAAAATGCAGAACCATATTTTGGTGAACCTGATGTGACTCCTGAACGTCATCAAGCACTCAATCGTTTTTTGCAGACCATGGCTATCTCTGTACAACATAATCTCAAAACACCTGTGGGAGCTGATCTATTTTCGATAGTTATGACGAGCGAGATGGACGGAGAGGCAATTGGTCAACGTTGGAGCACCATCGGCTTAAACGGTATCAGCAATATCTGCCCGATGATCTATCCTTCGCATTATGCCAACGGCAGCACACACTACACTGGCAACGGTATTGGCAGCTACATCGGCGATGAATTTTTTGAAAAGCCAGACCTCGATCCCTATGCTGTAGTCAAAAACGCCATCATCGACGGTGACCGCAATATCGACCGCACAGAATTTTCCACCCTCAGACCGTATATCCAGGCTTTTACCGCTGAATACCTACCTGACGGCTACTATATGTCCTATGGAACTAAGGAAATACAAGAGCAAATCGATGCTCTAGCTGACCAAGGTATCGATCAATGGTTTCTATGGAATGCTGGCGAAACTTATCCTGATCTCGATTTAAAGGCATATGATTTGGAATAGCTTGCACATTTAGGATTATTGATCTCAATCGATCAGCCTACTCAGAGAGCTAGGTAGTCCTCATCATCTACTTTTTCGCACCACTCATAACGGCAATTGAGACCAGGTATACCCATGGCGAGATGAGAAAACCAGCTATTTTTCGCAGCTCCATGCCAGTGTTTCACTCCAGCAGGGATATTGACGATTTTGCCTGGAACAAGTCGTTGAGCTGGCTTGCCCCACTCCTGGTACCAACCGACTCCCGCAAGACAAATAAGTAGCTGTCCACCTCCTTCATCTGCATGATGGATATGCCAGTTGTTGCGGCAGCCAGGTTCAAATATCACATTGCTGACTTTGGGAGGTCCTTCATTTACAACAGCTATATAGCTCTTGCCGGTAAAGCAAGAACTTAAAGCTTGGTTGACAGAGCCAAAAGGGAAGTCTAGTTTGTCGATCATCTCTTCCTTCGTAGCAATGATATATTTATCAGTATTTTGATTTTCATTTCCAACTTGACTAGAAGTTTGTTTAACAGACATTAGATACCTCTACAACCGATAGTAGCAAATATTTTTGCCCCGGCCTTCTCTTTTCAATTCTCCAGATGATACTAGCTTTCGTAGTGCACCTTCACGCCAGCCATTTTGCACCTTAGTAAGAGCACTGTAATACAGGTCTTTACTTTGTGCAATTTTGGTTTCTAAGGAGATATATTCTTTAAAAAGGCTTGTTATAGGTTGTTTGTTTACATAATTGAAACAATTTGAGAAATTTGATACTATCCTACCAACATATTAGAAAGAGACTTTTGTGAAGATGAAAATTAAAAAATTATTAGCCATTCTTACTTGCTCTCTGATGTTAGTAACTACTCTGAATATCTTCACCTATTCAGAGATTTTCGCTGAAGATAATGGCGAAGACGGAACAGCACCAGTAGTAGCAGCTCCAGCTAACGAAATAGAAAACGAGGAAGTGACTACTTCTGAAGAAGTTACACCCTCACCTGCAGAGGAAGATGTAGAAGCTCCTGACGACGATCCCGTCCTGGTTCCTGTAGATGATGTCACCGAAGCTCCAGAGGAAGCACCTGCCACTCCTGTAACTATTAACCTAG
>JAEWFX010000016.1 GCA_023388605.1 Bacillota bacterium | reverse complement strand
AGACCTCATTGAGAGAAGCTATTTCGCGATGATTTATCAACTCTATGGTCGGTAATGAATTCATCTCTACTATACTAGCAAATTTTTACCATGATTATTCATTTCTACATTTTTAGATGATAGACATGTACTCAAGTAGATATAAGACAAACAAAATCAATGGTTGATGTAGTAGATAGATGGACAATGAATGTCTGCCCATCGAGGCTAAAGGCGAATAGAAAGTAGCTTCGACTCCCCTCTTTTGCCAAATAGGTAATTTGCCTACTAAAATGCCTAACCAAAACCAACCACTCCACGGCAATAACGGTAGATAATCTGACATAGCAGGAGCATTGGCAGTGCCCAAGCCCAGAGGCAAGAGATAGACGGGTGCTCTATCTAGTCCCAGACCAGAGATGATCGATGAGTTCAATATAAAACTTACAAGCATCAATAATATTAAAAAGCCTCGGCGTTGTTTGAGCTTAAGAAGATGAGTCAGGTAGAAACATATCGCTAACATATGTAGTACCTGAAAATAGATGTAATTATCTGTAGCCGAAAAATAGGAAAACAATGCAGCTACAGCAGTGATGGCGATGGCTGCCAGGGCGATTCTACGTGCCTGATGAAGAGTCCGTTGTGAGTAATTGGTGCTGATGCCTGCTAGAAATATAAAGAGAGCTACAATTGCTGGACGCAAATAATCTTCGAACCAACCAAACTGAGTAAAGTACAGCCAATCACGATCGAATAAGTAATAGAGATCATAGCCGATATGATGTAGCAACATCACCGACAAGGCGATACCCCGCAGTCTATCCACCAAGAAATTACGTCTCTGATATAACTTACTTTGTTTTTCGATTATTTTTTTCATATAAAAAGTCGGTGCAGGTAACCTACACCGACTCTAGTTTAATAACTTATCAACTCATTAGCGAGGATTTTTGATCTGAGCTTGAGCTGCAGCTAATTTGGCGATGGGAACACGGAAGGGTGAGCATGAAACATAGTCAAAGCCCAAACCGTGGCAGAATTCGATGGATGAAGGATCACCACCGTGTTCACCGCAAATACCTAAGTGGATGTTGGAGTTCACAGGTTTAGCTTTCTCTGCTGCGATCTGGATCAATTGTCCAACACCTTCAGTATCGAGTTTGGCTGTAGGATCATTCTCGAAGATACCTTTCTGATAGTAAGCTTCGAGGATGGCACCGGCGTCGTCACGTGACAGACCGTATGACATCTGAGTTAGATCGTTGGTACCGAAGCTGAAGAAATCAGCCTTAGTAGCGATCTTATCAGCAGTCAGAGCTGCACGTGGGATCTCGATCATTGTACCGACATGGATGTCGACTTTCTTGCCGTACTCTTCCATGACTTCGTCAGCGGCCTTGAGGATGACTTCACGCAGGAGAGCCAGCTCTTTGACCTCACATACTAAGGGCACCATGATCTCAGGTGAGACGGTGAATTCCTCGTTAGAAGCCTCGATGGCTGCAGAGACGATGGCTTTAGTCTGCATCTCGGCGATCTCAGGATAGGTGACAGCAAGGCGGCAACCACGGTGACCCAACATGGGGTTGATCTCGTGTAAATCATTGCACTTGGTCTGGAGTTCTTCGGTGCTGATACCTAATTCGCGGGCCAATTCTGCGATCTCGTGCTCACTGTGAGGTAAGAACTCATGCAGAGGTGGATCCAGTAGACGGATGGTGACAGGCAGTCACTTCATAGCCTTGAAGATGTTGAGGAAATCGTCTTTCTGATAAGGTCTGATCTTATCGAGAGCCTTGCGGCGAGCCTCTTCATCTTTAGCGACGATCATCTGACGGAAAGCAAAGATACGCTCCGGATCGAAGAACATATGTTCGGTACGAACTAGACCGATACCTTGAGCGCCCAACTCACGAGCGGTCATGGCATCTTGCGGAGTATCAGCATTGGTGCGAACTTGCAATTTGCGTACTTCGTCAGTCCAACTCATGATCTTCTTGAAGTTATCAGACATCTGAGCCTTGACGGTGGCGATTGCACCAGCATAGATGAAACCAGTCGAACCGTCGAGTGAGATCATGTCACCTTCTTTATATTCTTTACCACCGACAGTCATAGTCTTCTTAGCTGCGTTGATGGAGATCTCAGCACAACCAGAGACACAGCATTTACCCATACCACGAGCGACGACGGCAGCGTGTGAAGTCATACCACCACGTACGGTCAAAATACCTTCAGCGGCAGCCATACCTTGAATATCTTCGGGTGAAGTTTCATTGCGGACCAGTATTACCTCTGCACCAGCAGCAGCTTGTTTCTCGGCTTCATCAGCAGTGAAGACGATGTGACCAGCGGCGGCACCAGGAGAAGCAGGTAATCCCTTGGCGATGGGAGTAGCAGCAGCGAGAGCTTTGGTATCAAAGGTCGGATGCAACAGGGTGTCGAGTTGTTTGGGATCGATCTGCATCAATGCCTTCTGTTTGTCGACGATACCAGCTTCAACCATCTCTACAGCTACGCGCAGAGCGGCGGTAGCAGTACGCTTACCATTACGAGTCTGCAACATGAAGAGTTGTCCACGTTCGATAGTGAACTCCATATCTTGCATATCGCCATAGTGTTTCTCTAATTTGAGAGCGATTTCATTGAATTGCTCGAATACTTTGGGCATCTGCTCTTGTAAGTGAGCGATGGGTAAAGGAGTGCGGATACCAGCAACGACGTCTTCACCCTGAGCATTGATCAGATACTCACCATAGAGAAGGTTCTCACCGGTTGAAGGGTTACGGGTAAAGGCGACGCCTGTACCAGAATCATTACCCATATTACCGTAGACCATCTGCTGAACGTTGACAGCAGTACCCCAGCTAGCAGGGATGTCGTTCATACGGCGGTAGTAGATAGCACGATCATTGTTCCATGAGCGGAAAACAGCTGTGATTGCGGCCATCAATTGCTCCATGGGATCAGTGGGGAATGATGAACCGTGTTTGTCAGCATATACTTTCTTAAAGCGTTCGACGACTTCGGCCATAGCTTCAGCATCGAGCTCATTATCTAACTTGACACCTTTGGCTTCTTTGACAGCTTCTAATTCAGCTTCGAAATAGTCGCTGTGGATCTCCATGACGACGTCACCAAACATCATGATGAAACGGCGATAACTATCCAGAGCGAAACGACGGTTGTCAGTCAACTTAGCCAGACCCTCTACTACTTCATCGTTCAGACCCAGATTCAAAACTGTGTCCATCATTCCAGGCATCGAAGCACGAGCACCAGAACGTACTGAAACTAATAGAGGATTTTGCGGATCGCCGAAGGTGCGATCAGTGATTTTTTCGAGATCCTTAACTGCCTGATGAACTTGATTTTTGACTTCATCAGAGATGGTCTCGTTATCTTCATAATATTTGTTGCAAGCCTCGGTGGTCACGGTAAAACCTTGTGGTACTGGCAAACCGAGATTGGTCATCTCAGCTAGGTTAGCGCCCTTACCACCCAAAGTGTTGCGCATGGTTGCATTACCTTCTTTGAATAGGTAAACGAACTTAGTCATGGTATCCTCCTTCTTGCCCTGAGGGCTAATTACCTAAATGGTGTTCAAAAACAAATTTGTCGCGGAAATAATCGACTAAATCAGCTATAGCGATACGTTCTTGTTGCATCGAATCGCGATCACGTATGGTCACACAATTATCTTCGAGTGAATCAAAATCGAAAGTCAGACAGTACGGTGTGCCGATCTCATCTTGACGACGATAGCGTTTGCCGATGGATTGTCGATCATCGAATTCCACTTCAAAATGCTTGACTAATTCTTGATATACAGTTTGAGCTGGCTCAGCTAATTTGGTAGATAGTGGCAAGACCGCAATTTTAACTGGAGCTAGAGCTGGATGGAAACGTAACACCGTACGTGTCTCGCCATTTTCTAATGTTTCTTCATCGTAGGCTGAACACAAGAAAGCCAATAATACTCGCTCTACACCTAGTGATGGTTCGATGACGTAGGGTATGTATTCCTGATTGGTATGGGGATCATGGTACATCAGATTTTTGCGTGAGTGCTCCATGTGTTGTTTGAGGTCATAGTCTGTACGATCAGCTATGCCCCACAGCTCACCCCAACCGAAGGGGAAATTGAACTCAAAATCGGTGGTCGCTTTAGAGTAGAAAGCTAGTTCTTGTGGATCATGATCACGCAGACGTAATTCTTCCTCCGGAATACCTAGGGACAGTAACCAAGTATGGCAGAAATTGCGCCAGTACTGGAACCATTCTAAATCTGTGCCCGGCTCGCAGAAGAATTCCAGCTCCATCTGCTCAAATTCACGTGTACGAAAAACAAAATTACCGGGAGTTATCTCATTGCGGAAAGATTTGCCGATCTGGGCGATGCCGAAAGGGATTTTTCGACGTGATGAGCGCTGTACATTGCGGTAATTGACAAAGATGCCTTGTGCCGTCTCTGGTCTCAAATAGATGGCGGCAGCACCTTCTTCGGTAACACCTTGATGTGTTTTGAACATCAAATTAAATTTGCGGGTCTCAGTGAAATTTGAATTGCCACAAGCGGGGCATTTGACTTGATGTTCGACGATGAATTGATCGAGCTCTTCATCGCTCATCGCCTCTATATTAACTTCAATGCCATGTTTGGCCGCATAATCTTCGATCAATTGATCGGTGCGATAACGAGCTTTACATTCACGGCAGTCAATCTTCGGATCAGAGAAACTGGCTACGTGACCTGAAGCTACCCACACTTCTGGATTCATCAAAATCGAAGCGTCGAGGCCTACATTGTACAGATTCTGTTTGACAAAACTCTGCCACCAGCACTCTTTGATATTACGCTTGAGAGCAGCTCCGTAGGGGCCGTAATCCCAAGTATTAGCCAGACCACCATAGATATCAGAACCCGGGAAAATAAAACCGCGATTCTTCGCTAGGGCTACGATGGTCTCCATCGACTTGCTTTCAGCTTGCATACTACTCCTCGTCAGCTGTTTTATCTTCACCGTCTACATCGTTGTCAGCATAGGTCGGTGTAGCGCTAAAGCCATTGTCGTTAATCCCATCTGGGAAAATCTCAGACTGCATGGTACTCTCACTCTCCGTCACCATACGCATCAACTGCTCGGCGATGCTCTTAGCATCTTCTTTATCGGTGATGTCCTGCAGGATATCATTGTCCATGGAACGCTTGTACATACTGGGCATGATCTGATTCTCATCGAATAATTCACGCTGTTTTTCTTGAGCCTCTTTTTCGGCGATCAAGCGTTCGAGAGCTATCTCAGGTCGCAGCGGTACAGCGACATCGACTTTACCATCTACATAACGCACATGATCTTGTGCCAACTCGCTGGCGGCTACCGTGACCATGCTCTGGTTTTCGATCTCGGCCATGGGTTCAGCTCCATCAGTCAACTGACGGGCACGTTTGGCTGCTAACATGGCTAAAACATAGCGATTATCAACTTGTGGTAAAAGTTCTTCGATCGGTGGTTTTACTAACATTCTGTACTCCTCACTGGAATTGCTAACTATTTATTTGCTGTTTGCTTCTAAACGTTCAAAATCCTTTTGCAGATTTTCGATAACCTTCGTCTGTCGGCGAGGTAGACAAGATTCTGCTAGGATGATAGATCTCAGACGCTCAATGCTATGAGGTAGACTGTCATTGATCAAGAGATAGTCAAATTCCTCGATCTTCTCCAACTCGGCAGTGGCCTTGCGCAGACGGCGTTCGATGATCTCAGGTGTCTCAGTGCCTCGATTGCTGAGGCGCTCACGTAGAGTATCTAAAGTATCGGGTACGACAAACACTAAGATACATTCATCGGGGAACAACTCTTTTACCCTAAAACCTCCGGCGATGGTGATATCTAATACAACATTTTTGCCTTCTTGGAGATTTTGGCGGATGGGAGCTACAGGTGTACCGTAGTAATTGTCGAGGTACTCATCGTATTCGAGGATCTCCCCTTCTTCGATCTGAGCTTCGAACTCAGCTTTAGAACAAAAATAGTAGTGTACGCCGTGCTCTTCACCTTCACGCGGTTCTCGAGTTGTCTGAGAAATTGAGAGAAATAGATTAGGAATGCTCTGTTGAATGGCGGCGATCAAAGTACCCTTGCCTGCGCCGGAAGGTCCGCAAATACATAGGACCATCCCATTACTCTGCAAAATTGGTTCGTCACCCCTCATCAATTACCTCTTATTTTCTTTCAAAACGACTGCGTAAATGATACTGTTTTTGCCTTGAACTGTCTAGTTTTCAGATCTGAATCTGTATATGTTCCACATTGAGACTGCTCAAAATCACATGATCACTGTCCATGATCAACACCGAAGCTGTTTTCTTGCCACCAGTTGCGTCGACTAAAGTAAAACGCTCACGTGCTTCACGTACCAAACGACGGATGGGAGCGGCATCTGGTTGCACCACGGCTAATAACCGAGCACTGTTGACCACACTCCCCTGTCCGATATCGATCATCTTATTGGTTTCGACCATAACTATTCCAAATTCTGAATCTGTTCACGATACTGTTCGATCAATTCTTTTAGCTGCAAAACTCTATTGGTAATCTCAAGTGAATTGGCCTTAGAACCTATTGTATTTACTTCTCTCACCAGTTCTTGGGCGAGGAAATCCAAAGTTTTGCCACGCGATTCATCTGCCTGTAAGATATCACGCAATTTAGCTAAGTGATCATTGAGACGAACTAATTCCTCGTCTATACAACATCTTTCGGCGAAGATGGCTACTTCGGCGAACAGGCGCTGATCGGGATAGACTTCCTCTAGTTGACCGCTGAGCAAATTGGGTAGACGCTCGCTAAGACGCTGACGATAAGTTTCTGGCACAGTAGGCGCGATCTCGACGATCTCATCTACAAGATCCTGCATTTTAGCGACTTTCTGCAAGAGATCAGCTACAATAGCTTCCCCTTCACGCAGACGTATGGCATTCAGCTGATCACAAGCAACCAATGCAGCCTCCGACAATACTGGCCAATAATCTAGATCGCTGTTATCTGTGTTGATCACTCCAGGCTTATCGGCGATCGCCATCACTAAATTAGGCATAGTCATATTGATCTCAGCAGCTATCTGACTGCATGCCTGATAGTAGCATTGCACTTTTTGTCTATCGATACAGACTGTGTTCTCAGTAGTCGGCTTATCGGTTTTACTGACTGACACTTCCAACTTACCACGCAGAATATGTTGTTTGAGTAAATTGCGCAATTGATGATCATAGGCACTCATATTCCAGGGTAAGCGGATATGACAATCAAAATAGCGATGGTTAACTGCCTTGATCTCTACACTTATTTCACTGTTTTGATCTGAAGCTTCGCCCAGACCATAACCCGTCATACTTTTCATGTAACCTCTATAAACTTGATTTAGTTTTCATATTTATTAGTATAATCAATGAAAACTTTTAATTACAGATTAGAGGAAGCAATGAAATTAAATTATAAACGCACTCTTTTGTTAGGCTTTGGCTTTTTGGCCAGTTCGCTCGCATGGAGTTTGTACAATAGTTTTGTACCGGTGATGCTCGAAAAGCGCTTCGGCATGATGACTTCTACCATCGGTATGATCATGACCATCGACAATATCTTCGGTGTAATTTTTCAACCCGTAGTAGGTGCCCTCAGCGATCGTACTTGCACCAGATTGGGTCGACGCATGCCTTGGATCCTAGTAGGTATACCAACATCCGCTCTCTTCTTCTTTTTGATTCCACGCATGTGGTCATTCCCGCTGATGATAGGCATCTTAATTGTCTTTAATTTTTGCATGTCATTGTGGAGATCGCCTGTCATCTCATTGATGCCCGATCTCACTCCACCAGAACAACGTAACAAAGCCAATGCTCTGATCAATTTCATGGGCGGTATCGGCAGTATTTTCGCATTTGGTTTGGGCGGCTACTTGTCTAGTAAAGTCGACACTACGAACGGTTTAACTTTCTTGGTCGGATCTGCGATCATGGTACTTTCTCTGATTATGCTCATCACCAATATCCGTGAACGCAAGCTGATAGACTTCAGCCAGATACACCTAGATCAAAGTTCATTTACTGAGCGTCTGACAGAGAGCTTTAAGAGTATCTTCGCTAAAGATAAAGAACACAATCGTCACCAGCTTTCTGCTGACAAACGACGCAGCCTATTCGCTATCTTGATAGCTATCTTCTTCTGGTTCTGTGCCTACAATGTGATCGAGACTTTCTTCACCCTATTCGCAGTCAACACCCTCAGAGTCGATCACGGCAGTGCCACTATGATGTTGACGGCTTTTTCTCTATCCTTCGTCGTCTTCGCCATACCTGCTGGTCTGCTCGGCAGCAAGCTAGGCCGCAAACGCACTATCGTTCTCGGTCTGATCATGCTCTTACTCTTCCTCTCACCCATGCTCTTCATACGTGAGATTGTCGATTATCTGACAAACCTTACCGGAAGCACTATCAATCCGACTCTGCCAGTAATCTTACTGCTGACATTAGGAGGGATAGGCTGGTCCTTCATCAATATAAATTCTTTGCCGATGGTAGTTCAGCTGTCCGATCTTGAGTCAACAGGTCGCTTCACTGGTTATTATTACTTCTTCTCTTTTTCAGCTTCCATCATCAGCCCCATCTTGTTTGGCTGGATCAGAGATTTGACTAATAATTACAACTATCTTTTCATCTACGCTTTGATCGCTTTTGCACTGGCACTATTGTCGATGCTGACAGTCAAGCACGGAGAAGTAGAGAAACGATGAGGGTTTTTGCTATCGCAGATCTACACCTGGGATTGCAGGTAGGTAAAACCATGGACGATTTCGGCCCCGCTTGGCTAAATCACAGTCAACGCATCACCGATAATCTCACTGGTGAGGTGACCGATGAAGATCTTCTCTTACTCCCTGGCGACTTGTCCTGGGCACTACATCTGGCAGAGGCGAAACGTGATCTGGAATATATATCTGCTCTCCCTGGTAAAAAACTGCTCCTACGAGGCAATCACGACTATTGGTGGTCGAGCTTGAGCAAAATCCGTCAAGCTCTGGACGAGTGGGATATTTCAGATATAGAACTCCTGCAAAATGACGCTCACCGCTACGGTAATATCGTCGTATGCGGCACACGTGGGTGGATGCATCCCGATGACAAACTCTACAAAAAAGAGACGGATCTACCGATCTTCGAACGTGAAGTACACCGTCTAAAACTCTCATTGGAATCAGCAGCCAAATTACGCAAAGCAGGTGATCACCTCGTCGCTATGATGCACTATCCGCCCTTCGGTAAGAATCTACTACCCACTGCCTTCACTCAATTGTTGACAGAATACGGGGTAGAAAAATGCGTATTCGGGCACATTCATCACCGTGGTCCACAGGTAGTTAAAAATTATTTGTTAAACGATGTCTTATATTCTATCTGTGCTTGTGACCAAATAGATTGTCGGGCTCTGCGAGTTATTTGATAACCGCTATTACCTAAGACTCTCTGTGATAATAATCGTAAATTGTCTGAGCCACATTTTCTGAGATACCTGGTACGGCACAGAGTTCAGCTACACTGGCAGTACCGATATTTTTGACAGATTTGAAATGTCTGAGCAATTGCTCTCTACGTTTCTTGCCCACACCTGGAACTTCGTCCAGTGATAGTTTGAGCACACGCTGCTGCTGTTGCTTCTTATACAGTTGATTGGCAAAACGATGCGCTTCATCTTGAATGGCTGTAATCAGACGTAAAATGCCTAAATACTCTGCTCTCTCCGGATGATCTTGATCTATCTGCTGACGCAGTTCTAATATACTGCCGTCCTCGCGAACTAAACCGCGACTACGGTGTTTATCGTCTTTCACCATGCCCACCACGGCTATGTCGGGAGCTAACTCATCACGCACTGGCAATACACTATTGATATGTCCCTTACCACCATCGATCAAGATCAAGTCCGGCCTATCACCAAAATCTTCATCTGCCAAACGCATCAGCCTACGACGTAGAATCGTCGCCATCGCTTGATAATCATCGATCTCAGTCGCCGGCAATTTGAATTGACGATAAAAAGAGCGTTTAGGCTTGCCGTCGATGAACACAACCATCGAAGCAGAGCGATAATTTTTGCCGAGATTAGCTATGTCAAAAGCTTCTATACGATGTAGATCTCTATCTAAGTCGAGCTCTCTGACTACTGAGCGCAGAGTTTCTTCCAGGCTACGAACACCTGATCCCATCAAAGTATGGCGACGCAAATTCTCTTTGGCATTTTCCTCAGCCATCTCAAAAACTTTAGTTTTGTCTCCTCGCTGAGGTCGACGCAATTCGATCTTTCTACCAGCTCGCTCACTCAATAGACTCATAATCATTGCCAGGTCTTCCGTATCTGGCACCAGAATCAATGGTGGGATGAAATTATTTTGCTCGTTTTCGACATAATGTTGGTAGAGATAGCTGGCTACTAATTCACTGGCATCCTCTCCTTGATCGGCTAAGAAACGCGGTGCCGAACCAATCATGCGTCCTTCGCGTATCTCCAGACGCTGAATGCAGATCTCGCTGTCGTTTCTGGCTAGTGCAATGGCATCGAAATCTTCAGCATGTGTAGAGACGATGACCTGTTTCTGACACAGAGCACGCAGTGCGAAAAGACGGTCACGCCATAGAGCTGCCTGCTCAAAACGCTGATCATCAGCGGCTGCTAACATCTTATGTTCGATAGTGGTGAGCACATCGTGGTAGCGTCCTTCGAGAAAATCCCTGATATGTTCGATCAGCACATCGTATTCTTCTTCGCTGACTTCACCCGTACAAGGGCCGATGCAACGACCAATATGGTAGTAGAGACAAGGACGTTTTTTGCCGATATCGCGTGGGAAAATACGTTTACAAGTGCGGATGGGAAAAATGCGGTGCAACGCCTGAATCGCCGAGTTGAGATCTGTACTGGCGTAAGGTCCATAAAAAATCGCTCCCCTCTTACTGTCCTCATCCAGATGAAAAACCTTCATCACACGCGGGAAAGGCTCTGCAGTCACTTTGATATAAGGATATTCCTTGTCATCTCGCAACAGCACATTGTAGCGGGGGCGATATTTTTTGATCAGATTATTTTCGAGGATGAGAGCCTCAATCTCATTCTGACAAACTACATAGGAAAAATCAGCGATGTGTGAGATCATCGCTAGAACTTTGCGGTTACCAGTGGGCTTATTGGTGAAATATGAACGCAACCTGCGCGGTAGATTTTTAGCTTTACCCACATAAATAACCGAGCCGTCGGCATCTTTCATCAGATACACACCCGGCTCGGAAGGTATTAATTCTAAATTAGCTTCAAATCTGGGCATCGACCTCACATCTCACTAGGATTAGTCAGATAACCGCAAATCTGCTCCAAGGCAGCTACTTCATCAGGTCCTTCAGCAGTAACTGTCAACTCCATGCCGTCTTCGATGCCCAAGGACATTACTCCTAGAAGGCTCTTAGCATTAGCACGACGATCACCACGTGAGATATGGATGGTGGAATAAAAAGTAGACGCTTTTTGGATCAATAAAGCGGTTGATTTCATTTGCATGCCTTCACTACAGACATAAATTACTGAATCGGATACCATTGTTGCCTCCAAAAAATACTTTTTATTATTTTAGCACAGTCAAAATCAATTGCACACGTACTGAATGGCTCAAGACATTTGGATAAATTATGAGATGGCGTATACTAACATCGCCATCACAGCTGTACCTGCAGTTTCAGTACGTAGTATAGTACGTCCTAATGTCACCATGCTGAGATCATCTAACAGTGAAGATTCTCGTTGAGAGATGCCACCTTCAGGTCCGATAAAAAATCCGAGAGTTTTACCTGTTATCGCAGTTAAATCCTGCAAATTCTGTCTTGCCCAGTCTTTTAGACTGTGCTGATCTTCATGTTCATGACAGATGAAGGCATAGTGATGTTTAATGAGCTCTTGTTTCATCTGATCCACAGTGATAGCAGGAGAGATTTCGGTGATGCGGTTGCGACCTGATTGTTTAGCTGCAGCTTCTGCTAAACGCTGCCAACGTTCAAGTTTTTTCGCTTGCTTATCGGCTGGCAGTTTTGCTACACAGTTGTCGCTCAAAACAGGCACTATACGTGCAATTCCTAGCTCCACCGTCTGTCGTATGATCAAGTCGAATTTATCACCTTTGGGCAGCCCTTGGTACAAGGTGATAGCCAGCGGCAGTTCACGTTCAAAACGTGTGACAGAGAGCGAGCGAGCACGAATTTGTGGTAAATCGTCTGTGACAATTTCCATTTCGTGATCATCACCTGCTCGATCGCAGAGCACGAATTTATCTCCGACATGAAGACGCATCACTGTTATCAAGTGTCTGCTATTATTTTCGTCTAGCTCAACCTCTTCGCCGATCTCAATCAATTGAGGAAAGAAACATTTTCGCATATTAAAAAAGCTCACCCGTAGGTGAGCTCAAGTCAAACATTATTATTTAGAGTAGAACTCAACGACTAGCTGCTCGGATACTTCGATCGGCAGTTCTTCGCGTAGAGGCAAACGAGTCAAAGTACCTTCGAACTTATCGGCGTCGACATCGACATAAGGTACGGCAAAACCACTCTGAGCAAAGGTCTCAGTGAAATGCTCGATCTTACGTGACTTCTCTTTCAAGGTGATGACATCGCCAACTTTTACCTGGTATGAAGGGATATTGACGATCTTGCCATTGACTAGGATGTGGCGGTGAGTGACCATCTGACGAGCAAAACGGATGGAGTTAGCAAAACCCATGCGATAGACGACATTGTCTAAACGAGTTTCCAGCAAGACCAACAGTACTTCACCGGGTTTTCCATCACGTACACGGCTGGCTTTATCGAAATAATTACGCATCTGACGTTCAAAGATGCCGTAGTAAGCCTTGATTTTCTGTTTCTCGTTTAATTGTTGAGCGTATTCACTCTTCTTTGATCTTCTCTGTTGTCCGCCAACTTTGCCAAAACGGCTCATCGCTTTAGGATGGCCACAGACATTGACACCGATGCGGCGGCATTCTTTGAATCTTGGACCGCGTTTAGTTGCCATAATAAAACCTTTCTCTATTAAGATAGATCCGTACAGAGTTCATCCCAGTTAGTATTTGGACTTCCCTCAGCCGCGTACGGTACGCACAAGCGCCTAAACATTCTATTGAATGATCATCAGTAAGTCAAGTTATTAGCGTTTGAGCTGATCACTATCTAACCAGATGGTGAAGGGCCCATCGTTCAACAAGCTGACTTTCATGTCTGCGCCGAAGCTGCCTGTGGCATATTCTATTCCGCTCATTTTTACGAGCTCGCAGAAATAATCGTAGAGTTCTATACCCAGTGCCGGTGGAGCGGCTTCAGTAAAGCTCGGGCGATTACCCTTGCGACAACTGGCGTAGAGAGTAAATTGTGAGACCACCAACACCTGACCGTCGACATCGTCCAACGATAGATTGGTCTTACCCTCCGCGTCCTCAAAGATACGCAAATTGCGAACCTTATGCCAAATTTGCTCAGCTACTTTGCGGTCATCTTCTTGACCTACACCGAGAAAAATCAATAGGCCTTTACCGATTTTTCCTATTACTTCACCTTCTACTTCTACGGCAGCACGACTGACTCTTTGAATTAGTGCACGCATCAGCAAATCCTCATAATCTTATCGACACGACGAGCATGCTTATCACCTTGGAAGGTAGCATCCAAAAAGCTCTGGACAATTTCCCAGGCTAATTCTGAACCTAGAGTACGTGCACCCAATGTGATGACATTAGCATCGTTATGCTCTCTCGCCATACGAGCGGAGAAACAATCAGCCAGCAATGCAGCTCTGACACCAGGCACTTTATTCGCAGCCATGGAGACACCGATACCAGTACCGCAGATTAAGATTCCCAAATCAAATTCACCTGCTGCTACTGCTCTGGATACTATTTCAGCAAAATCTGGATAATCGCACGACTCCTTATTGTGGGTTCCTTTATCGACTACTTCGTATCCTGCATACGCTAAACGCTTCAACAGATCTGCCTTCATCTCAAAACCACCGTGATCGGCGCCGATTGCAATTTTCATAACAACTCCTTTAATAAATAAATAAATTGCTTATAACAAAATCACACTGTTATTTCATCGCAGAAATTGGTGAGCATTAACTCGCGGATAGTCGCTAGATCATTGCTCAGCCCTAGCGCCCACATCAATTTAACCACCGCGGTCTCAGTAGTCATATCGTTGCCAGGTATGACACCCACACTGCTCGCCTGCTCGCCCACACCATATACTGCGAGATTGACTCCGTCATACGGACACTGCGAAATCATCACTACAGGGACTTGAAGATTATCCGTCAAATATCTGATGCCATCTAGCATGCCGCGATTGAGATTAGCTATACCACCCGTACCAAAACCTTCGATGACCACACCTCTATAACCTTCCCTAGCTATATGATCGAGAATGGAAGGCGAGGTAGCAGGCGTGATTTTGAGCAGGATAACATCCTCACAAAGATTGGTGATCAGCGGGCGTTCATTGCGCAATACTTTAGCGGTTGCTTGTCTATCGATAGTAAAATCAGGCAGAACACTTCCGAGATAAGGGAAATTTCTGCTCACATAGGCATCTGAGTTTTTGGCATACATCTTGAAAGCACGGCTGCCATTGATGATCTTATTGTTAAACACCACTTGAACACCTGGCACACCCGACTGCGCGACAGCGACAGCAGCTAGCACATTACGAGGTCCATCGCTATCTGCAATGGTCAGAGGCATCTGTGCACCAGTCAACACTACGGGAATTTTGAGATTGCTCAACATAAAAGAAAGTGCTGCAGCGGTATAACACATGGTATCTGTACCATGCGTTATCACTACACCATCAAAGTAATCGCTCTCGTTGTATACTGCACGAGCTATGGTCCGCCAGTCGCTTACCCGCATATCAGAACTATCGATGTTCATCAATTGACGTGCCTGCACTTCTCCCATTTCGCTGAGTTGTGGTATCTGCTGAACTAGTTGTTGTCCAGTCAGACCTGGTACATATCCCTTATCTGTCTGCACACAGGCGATAGTGCCGCCAGTAGCTAGAATTATAATTTTGCTCATAGTCTTTACCATTTAGCTAAATCAGTAGCATAGTTGCGATCGATAGTGATATATGCCTTCACAGGTTTAGCCATCTCTTCTCTTGTGATTGTTGAGTTAGATCTCTGATCCTGCACGGCCCTCAGCCGCTCACTGATATGTTTACGCAACGCATGATTGTCCATAGTACAACGATCTGGCACCGCTAGATCGAACCTGAGCTCTATGGAATCCTCTAATTCACGACATCTGAATTCGTGCATAAAACATTTTTCGTCGATTTCTCGACAGATGGTCTCTGTTTCTGATCGCCAACACTCTGTCAATTCATCATTCAACAACATAGGATCGATGTGTATCAACAGTTGTACATTATATTTGCGGCGGATATCTCTTTCGATCTCATCGATTTGATCATGTACTTCTACTAAATCTGCAGCAGCATCGACCTCGACGTGGATGGAAGCATAACAGTTACCTGGCCCATAGTCATGGATCATCAAATCGTGTACACCTAAAACACCAGGATAAGCTTCGACTGCTGATCTGATCTCACGACGCAATTGCTTAGGTGCACGATTGCCGAGCAAATTATCGCAGGTCTGACGAATCAAGGTATAGCCATTGAAGATGATCAAGATGCCTATAGTCATGCCGATCAAAGCATCGATATTCCAACGCCAGAGATAAGCACAAAAAGTTGCAATCACCAAACCGCTGCCGACATATACATCGCTTAGACTATCATTGGCGGCAGCACGCAAGAGCAACGAATCTAATTCTGTGGCAATTTTACGCTGATAGGCAAATAGCAGAAGTTTCAAAATCACTGAGCTCAACAACACAAAGATAGTGATCGGTCGCATATCTACGTGTTCTGAACTCAAAAAGAACTGCTGAAAACCGCCGTAAATTAGCTGACCTCCGACCAGCACGATGAAACTAGCTACAAATAAAGTGGCTATATACTCTGTACGAGCATGCCCGAAGGGGTGTTCTCGATCAGCTGGTCGTCCAGCGATGCGAAAACTGAACAGAGTGATCAACGACGTCAAAAAGTCTGCCAGATTATTGATCGCATCACCGATCACAGTCAGACTATAAATCCAGAGACTCACACCTAATTTGATGAGGAACAGCAATAAGTTGATCCCCAAACTGATGAGAGCGACCCTACGTCCTTTGCTGTTTCTATTGCTCGCGGACAAATTTCTCTACCTGCGGTAGGAGCATATCTGCTTCTAATTTTTTGCGTTTCTCAGTACCAGCTAAAATCTCAACTAATTTCAAGGCAAAATACGTAGCGACAGCCGGACCTTGAGCAGTCACTAATTTGCGGTCTACACAAACGATGTCTTCGCAAAAATCATCGTACAGAAAACGGCAGACGGCAGGATAACCTGTACCTCTATACCCTTCCAATAGACCTGCTTCACGCAAAGCCATAGGGGCAGCACAGATAGCGGCTATGTACTTGTCAGCAG
>JAEWFX010000050.1 GCA_023388605.1 Bacillota bacterium | reverse complement strand
ACTTGAAAAAATTGCGGGCGACACTATCTACCGTTCCTTTTTCTTCTGGATTAGTGCAAGCTACTACAGTTCCACGAGTATCACAGAATCCGATCTGATGTCCCAATTCTACTGTTTTGTCGAGAATTGCTTGAATTTGCTCCATAAATCCTCCTTTAGGACAAGCCGATAATGCTGCCATCAGCCAATAAATCCATCTGTTCAGCAGCTGGTTGCTTGGGCAGACCAGGCATGGTCATAACATCACCGGTCAAAACGACGACAAAACCTGCTCCTGCCGCAACTCTCACATCACGGATAGTCACATTGAAATTCTCAGGTGCTCCCAACAATTTCTGATCATCAGAAAAACTATACTGTGTCTTGGCCATACAAATTGGTAAATTGCCAAAACCCATTTGCTCGATTTTTTTGATTTTATTAAGACATCCCTTGGTGATCTCTATATCATCACCACGATAGATACGTTTGACAATGGTTCTGACCTTGTCTGCCAAACTGAGATCTAGGTCATAAGTGAAGCTCATAGTTTCTCTAGGTTGATCGACCAATTCTATAACTCGATCAGCCAACTCCAGACCTCCTTGACCACCTTGACCCCAGAAATCTACAGCGATGGCATCAACTCCTACTTCAGCACATAATTCTTTTAACTTAGCGATCTCAGCATCAGTATCTTGAGTGAAACGATTGATGGCCACTACTACTGGCAAATCAAATACTTCCTTGATATTTGAGACATGTCGTCTCAGATTGGCGAAGCCAGCTGTCAACGCTTCTAGGTTCTCAGCTTGTAGATCTGCTTTGGCGACACCGCCGTGCATCTTTAAGGCACGCACAGTAGCGACTAAAACCGTCGCCGCAGGCTTGAGATCTGCTAGACGACACTTGATATCGATGAATTTCTCAGCGCCTAAATCAGCACCAAAACCTGCCTCAGTCACCACATATTCACTGTGCTCAAGAGCTAACTTAGTCGCTAAGACACTGTTGCAACCATGAGCAATATTGGCAAAAGGTCCACCGTGAACAAATATCGGTGTGTGTTCCAGAGTTTGCACTAAATTGGGCTTGAATGCTTCTTTGAGCAAAACGGATAAAGCACCAGCTGCTTTGAGGTCACCGCAAGTAACAGGCTCGCCTTGATAGTTATAGGCGACAATAATACGTGCCAGACGCTCCTTCAAATCTTCATAGGATTCTGACAGACAGAAAACCGCCATAATCTCTGAAGCAACAGTGATATCAAATCCGTCCTCACGTGGAACACCGTTGGTCTTTCCGTGTAGGCCAGAAACAATATGACGCAATTGTCGATCATTCATATCGACGCAGCGTTTCCAGATAATATTGCGCGGATCGATACCGAGAGCATTGCCTTGATGGATATGATTATCTAAAAGTGCTGCCAATAAGTTATTCGCTGCACCGATGGCATGAAAATCACCAGTGAAATGCAAATTCAATTGCTCCATCGGCACGACTTGTGCATATCCACCGCCAGCCGCACCACCTTTTACACCAAAAACGGGGCCGAGAGAAGGCTCACGTAAAGCAGCTGAGACCTTCTTGCCACGTGCCTGTAGGGCATCTGCCAAACCGACTGTGGTAGTAGTCTTGCCTTCGCCTGCTGGTGTGGGGCTGATCGCTGTCACTAAAATCAACTTGCCCGAATTAGATTTTTTGGTCTTGGTGAAATCGATTTTAGCGATGTGCTGGCCATAGTACTCACAAGCAGCTGGATCGATACCGAGTTTGGCGGCTACCTCGACAATGGGCAATAGTTTTGCTTCTTGTGCAATGGCTAAATCACTCTTGTGCATACTCTGACCTCCTTATTGGTCAATTAGGCATAATCCTCTGTGATCCCAGACTCCAGTGCCTCCAAATTCAACAACCAAATTACACGACCACTCACTCTGATCAAGCCATCACGTTCCATACTTATTAATTCTCGAGAAAAAGATGGCCTGGGCATGGCTAAGAGACGAGCGATCACCTCCTTAGAAGAAGGTAGTTCTATCGCTTGAGTAGAGATAATTTTAGAAGCTTCTTCTAAAGTAATATCTTCTAATGCTAATTGATCTCTCAACAACTCCAATAAGTAACAAGCGATGCGGTTACGTAAAGTGCGTTGTGAGAGTATGTATATTCTCTGACCGTGTGTCAATAAACGATCAGATAATAGGCACAGGAAATTGGTGATCATCTGTGGAGATTTCGCAAACATATCCAGCAAATTCTCATAGTCGAGAAAAACGATACGACATGGAGTAATAGTCTCAAGACCTGTAGTATGTCTTCTATTCCTACTGAAAACTAGTTCTTCACCGAAAGTATCGCCCCTACCTAGGAGTTCAAGTGTGGAATATGAACCTGAAGGTGAAAACTTTTGTTTGGCTACCTGACCCTCGACGATGATGCCTATGCCAGGACACTTTTCGCCTTCACGAGCCACCACTTCTCCTTTGGCAAAATTGCGAGCATTAGCATTGGTACAAAACTCTTGATACACAGATATCGGCAGATCAGTGAACAATGGTGTATGGGATAAAAACTCGCAAAAACGGCGCATGTTATTCCTCATTTTTCTTCTAAAAATAATGGTGCGGACAACAGGACTCGAACCTGCACGCTCGCGCATTGGAACCTAAATCCAACGTGTCTGCCAATTCCACCATGTCCGCACATTCAATTTATTGTAACACATTGAACGAAAAATCAAGGAAAATTTCTACACTACCTAGTCAATGTGTTGCTGATATAGAGATATTTTATCATCAATCTTAGTATTAATCATCGAGCTTGAGAACACTCATGAAAGCTTCCTGCGGAACTTCTACTGAACCAACAGAACGCATACGTTTCTTACCCTTTTTCTGCTTCTCGAGCAGTTTTTTCTTACGTGAGATATCACCGCCATAACACTTAGACGTCACATCCTTACGGAAAGCACGTATAGTCTCACGAGCGATGATCTTGCCACCTATGGCAGCTTGAATCGGTATTTCAAATTGCTGACGCGGGATATTGTCTTTTAGCTTCTCCGCCATCGAACGACCGCGAGCATAAGCTTTGTCACGATGGACGATAAAGGATAAGGCATCGACTGTATCCCCCTTGATCAAGATATCTAACTTAACCAAATCTGCTGGCTGATATTCCTTGATCTCGTAATCTAGCGAAGCATAACCTCTACTGCGTGATTTTAAGGCATCGAAAAAATCATAGATAACCTCGTTGAGTGGCAGGAGATAGTGCAGATTGACACGTGTAGTCTCTAGATACTCCATATTGATAAAAGTACCTCTGCGATCCTGACACAGTTCCATGATATTGCCCACATAGTCAGTGGGAGTCATAATGGACGCAGCGATGATGGGTTCTTCTATTTTATCGATCTGATCGATGGGTGGCATATTAGTAGGATTGTCTAAACGCATCGTGCTGCCGTCTTTCATCTTGAGATGATAGACAACAGAGGGAGCGGTAGAGATCAAATTGAGATTGAATTCACGCTCCAAACGTTCCTGTATGATCTCATAGTGTAAAAGCCCTAGAAATCCACAGCGAAAACCAAATCCCAGCGCGGCCGAGGTATCGGCTTCAAACGACAGCGCCGCATCGTTGAGCTGTACCTTCTCCAATGCATCACGTAAATTATTGTAATCAGCACCATCAACTGGATACAGTCCACAAAAGACCATCCTTTGTACAGGCTTATAGCCGGCTAATGGCTCTTTACAAGGATTATTTTTGAGGGTGATCGTGTCGCCGACTTGAGTATCTCGTACGTTTTTGATACTAGCCACCAAGTAGCCTACATCGCCACAGCGCAATTCTTTAACAGGTATCACGCCATCGGGAGTGAAATATCCCAGCTCAGTGACAGTGAAATCTGTCTGTGTATGCATGAGTAAAATGCGGTCACCAACTCTGACTGAACCTTGTTGAACATTGAGATGTACGACAACACCCTTATAACTATCGTATTCTGAGTCAAAGATCAGAGCTTGTAACGGCTCTTTCACATCGCCGTCAGGAGCTGGCAATTTATCTATGATGGCATCTAAGACTTGATCGATATTGATATCTGCTTTGGCAGAGATCAGCGGTGCTTCAGAGGCATCTAATCCAATTACGTCTTCGATTTCTTGACGCACCACCTCAGGTCTGGCACCGGGCAGATCTATCTTGTTGATGACAGGTAAAATTTCCAGATCCGCATCGAGAGCCAGATAGACGTTCGCCAAGGTCTGCGCTTCGATACCCTGTGCTGCATCCACTACTAAGATCGCACCATCACAGGCTGCCAAAGTACGTGATACCTCGTAGTTAAAATCGACATGACCCGGAGTGTCGATCAAGTTGAGGATGTAGTCTTCACCATCTTTAGCCCGATAGTTCATACGCACAGCTGTCGACTTGATCGTGATACCGCGCTCACGTTCTAAATCCATACTGTCTAAAACTTGCTCTTGCATCTTGCGGCCCGCGAGCGAATCAGTATGCTCGATCAAACGATCAGCAAGTGTTGATTTGCCGTGGTCGATATGAGCGATAATACAGAAATTTCTTATCTTACTCTGTGCGATCTCTGACATATTAAGGCTTTCCAAATTTATCTAAGGGTAGAATTCTGATCAATAATTTACCGAGGATATCACTGCGTTTGACCGGACCGAATTGACGACTATCACGACTGTGTTCACGATTATCACCGAGGACGAAGTACTCATCTTCTCCTAGTTCGACTTCGACAATACCTGCGCCAGGCAACTCTTCGGTTAGGACTCCCTCCGGTAGATAATCCTCACTCAGACGTTTGGCGTCGATAAAAACTTTGCCGTTCTGAATCAGAACTCGTTCACCAGGCAAACCGATCACGCGTTTGATGACATGTACTTCTTCATTTTCCATCTGCTCATGCACATCGATAGTTACTATATCGCCACGGTGCAAGCCTGAGGAGAATAGGCGTGATACTTTCTCTACAATGATCTGATCGGCGTTATGCAGTGTGGGGTACATCGAACTGCCGATCACTACATTGCGCTGGATAACAAAAAAATTGAGCAGCAGACCAAGACATACAGCTATCACAACAGTACGTATAAATGACCAAATGCCGTAAAATTTTGATCTGCGCCTACGCATATACTAAGCTTTTTCCTCGTCTTTCTTATCTGTTTTCTTGATATCTAGTCCTAACTCAATCAATTGTTTTTCATCGACAGTGCCAGGCGCTTGCGTCAACAAGCAAGATGAGGTCTGCACCTTCGGGAAGGCGATGACGTCGCGGATATTATTGGTATCAGTCATCAACATAGTGAGGCGATCGAGACCTAGTGCAATACCTCCGTGCGGCGGTACACCATAAGAAAATGCTTCGAGCAAGAATCCAAAACGCTCTTTTGCTTCTTCCTCAGTGAAGCCGATCAACTCGAAGATCTTAGCCTGCAATTCTTGGTCGTGAATACGTATGCTACCACCGCCCAATTCATAGCCGTTGAGCACTATATCGTAAGCACGAGCTCTGACCGCTCCGGGATCAGTCTCTAGTAGATGTAGATCTTCTTCCTTCGGTGACGTGAAGGGGTGGTGACAAGCGACATAACGTTTTTCTTCCTCATCGTACTCGAAGAGTGGGAAATCAGTTATCCAGAGGAAATTCCAGGTATCTTCAGGAATGAGATTATATTTCTCTGCTACTGCCAGACGCAGGTGTCCGAGAGCATTGCGTACCACAGTGAGATCATCAGCTACGAAGAGCAACAGATCATTATCTTGAGCTTGGACAAGTTCTCTCAGCTCTGCCACTTCTTCTGCACTCAAGAATTTAGCGACTGAACCACGCAATTCATTGCCTAACACTAACCACGCTAAACCTTTGGCACGATAAGTCTTGACCACTTCAGTCAATTCATCTATCTCACGGCGCTTGATGTCCTGACCATCAGCCACTTTGATCAAACGTACTACACCGCCATTGTTGGCAGTGTCAGAAAAAACTTTGAAAGAAGTATTTTTAGCCCACTCTGTGACATCCTGCAACTCCATACCAAATCTCGTATCTGGCTTATCTGAACCGTAGCGATCCATGGCTTCCTGCCAGGTAAGGCGAGGCAGAGGTAATTGCACAGGATAATCTAACAATTCACTGAATAACTGCTGCAAATATACCTCGATGGTATTCTGTACATCTTCTTCGTCGACGAAGGACATCTCCACGTCGATTTGAGTAAATTCAGGTTGTCGGTCGGCACGCAAATCCTCGTCGCGGAAACAGCGAGCGATCTGCATATAGCGATCGAAGCCTGCCAGCATCAGCAATTGCTTCAAAAGCTGAGGTGATTGTGGAAGAGCGAAGAAGTGACCGGGATAAATACGTGAAGGAACTAGATAGTCACGCGCTCCTTCGGGCGTACTCTTGATCAACATCGGTGTCTCTATCTCATAAAAACCAGCTTGATCAAAATAGTCACGGGTCAACTTAGCGATGCGGTGACGTTGAATTATTCTTCTCTGCAAATCAGGGCGACGTAGATCAAGGTAACGGTGCTTTAATCGCAGAGCTTCACCAGCATCAACATTTTCTTCAATGTAAAACGGCGGTGTCTCAGATTCAGAGATAATACGTAATTCGGTGAGAGCTAATTCCCATAGACCCGTCTTCATCTGATTGTTCGGAGCACTGCGTTCACGCAAAATACCGCGGCAAGCTAGTACATATTCGCTGCGCACTCTACGCGCTTTGGCAAAAACGTCTTCAGCAGTATCATCATCACATACCAATTGTAGTTCACCACTGCGATCTCGCAGATTGATGAACAAGAGATTACCTAGGTCACGTTGACGATGGCACCAACCCATCAAGGTCAACTCTTGACCGAGTAATTCAGCATTGACTTCTGCAACCATGCAGCTGCGTTTCATGCCTGATAATGATTCTGCCATTTTATACCTCCATTAAACGCGC
Organism: Bacillota bacterium; assembly: GCA_023388605.1. GTDB lineage: Bacteria > Bacillota > Clostridia > Saccharofermentanales > DTU023 > JAEWER01. The sequence goes on along the minus strand of JAEWFX010000050.1, from coordinate 20,358 downwards.
TAATTGCGCGATATCATCTAAAATACAGTCCTCTTCATGGGCATCTGCCATACGCTTCAGGATAGCTTTGCCTGTATCCTGTTCAGCTTCGCCGATGACGATGACATACTTAGCTCCCAGTTTATTGGCGTACTTCATCTGAGCTTTGAATGAACGAGCACAGACATCGATCTCAGTGGCGATACCGGCCTCACGGAGTCTGAGTGCCAAACTCTGAGCATAACTGGCCGTATCGGGGAAATAAATCAATTGCAGGGTCGGAGTAATGCCAGTTTTGAATTTCACTCCCTGCGCTTCTAACTCTAACAGTAATCGCTCTACTCCCAAAGCAAAACCGACAGCTGGCACAGAACGATCACCGATTTCTTCGACCAGATTATCATAGCGTCCACCACCACAAATAGTTCCTTGAGTACCCACATTGTCTGAGACGAATTCAAAGACAGTACGAGTGTAATAATCTAAACCACGCACGATATGTTTGTCCACAGTGAATGGTAGTCTCATAGCAGTCAATTGTTCACAGACAGAGTCAAAGTGCTTTTGGCAATTCTCACATAGACAATCCATGGGCACCGGCGCATCAGCTATGATGGCCTGACACTTCTCGTTTTTACAATCTAAGCTACGCATGGGGTTGCGTTCAAAGCGATTTTGGCAATCACGGCACAGCTCGTTCAGATGAGGTCTGAGGAAATCCTTCAGTTTCTCTAAATATTGACCGCGACATTCAGGGCAACCGATGGCGTTGATATGCAGAGAGATATCCTTTAGCCCTACGCTTTTGAAAAAAGTGTGCAACAGGGCTATCAATTCGACATCTGCACTGGCTTCGCTGCTGCCAAAGCATTCACAGCCGAACTGATGGAATTCACGAAATCTACCCTTACCCATCTTTTCATATCTAAAAGCAGTGTGGTTGTAGCACAATTTCTGAGGCGAAGGTAAATTGAACAGACCATGCTCCATATAAGCACGCACTACACCTGCTGTTATCTCTGGACGCAGAGTTATGCTGCGATCACCTCGGTCGATGAAGGTATACATCTCTTTTTGCACCACATCCGTGGTATCGCCTACGCCGCGTTGGAATAACTCGGTGGCTTCAAATGTAGGCACCCGAATTTCTCCATAACCAAAAAGACGACAAACTTCTAAAAATTTTGTCTCCAAAAATTGCCAAGCTAAACTCTCGCTCGGCAGAATATCTTTTGTCCCTTTAGCTGCTTGAATCATAAGACCTCACTATGCTTGTTTGCGATCATTTAATCTTATCACGATTAGTCTGCTAGATGTATACTTAACTAGGTGAAGACCTCTTTGGTCAAAAACTGAATTTATTTTGCAAGAAAGTGCTTATGTCTGATCAAAATCAAACAAATGTCCTAGCCATCGATACCTGTAACAACATCTTGACTGTGGCTCTACAAGCCCATGGTCGACGCCATTATCGTCAGGTTGTGGGATTGCGACACTCTGTGACTCTACAACCAACTATCGATGAATTGATGTCTGAAGCAGGCTGTTTTATTTCAGATATCGATGTTTTCGCCGCCACTAGAGGCCCAGGATCGTATACGGGCATTCGTATCGGACTCACCACTATCACTACACTCGCATATACGCAAGCAAAAAAGGCTATAGGTATCAGCAGCTTAGAATTATTGGTCAAAAATTCTGAATACCATGTTGAATCAGAACTACAACTGCCAAATTTCAAGGATGGCGATCTAGCTCTAGCCTGTATAGATGCTCGTGGAGATCGTTTGTTTGCAAGCTTCTGGCAAAAGAACGGCTATTCCTGGCAACGTGTGACCGAAGATCGACAATTTGTCGATCAACAATTAAATGAGACGTCGATGGGCATACAGAGACAATTACTTACACCTCAAAGTCGTCTATGGTTGATCGGAGACGGTCAAGAAGTAGCCGAAAAACTCCTCACATCTACAGATTATTTTGATATCAAGCTATACCCACATACAGATCTAAAAGCAGATAGTCTTATCGATCTCGCACTAGATCTCACGCCAGAAGACTATCCTGCCACAGCTAACTATTGTGCTCGCACTCAAGCCGAGCGTCTCAAGAAGCAAGTATGACCATCGATATACGCCCACTGATAATAACTGACATTGCAGATGTCGTTGCTATAGATTCTCTGGCATTTGCTAGACCCTGGGGAGAAGCAGCCTATCGTGCTCAACTAACTCAAGAACATACAGAATGGTTGGTGGCCGTATTGCCGAACAGTGAAAAGGTTATCTCCTTTGTCGGCTGGCAAAAGCTTGGCGACGAAGCTGAGATCTTGAATTTTGCTGTCCATCCTGAGCATCGCCGGCTAGGAGTAGGGCTCAAACTTTTCTCTAGGGCTATAGATGAAATTTCTCAACATTCACATACTATTTTTCTTGAAGTTCGCGCTTCAAATCTGGCAGCGATCAAAATATATCAAGCATGTGGCTTTACCAAAAGCGGACTCAGACCAAACTATTATCGTGATAACCTAGAAGACGCTCTACTTATGCAAAGAACCATAGATAGCAAATTGATTCACAAGGATCATTAGACTCTAAGAATAATTGAGATCCCAATCAGCTGAACAAAATAATTCACGCTCATCCGAATCATATCCACAAGGAATGCTGATCTTGAGATAGAGTGTATTCTCAGGCAAAATATCTGCTATCAAATTGCCCCACTCCAAAATACATACGCCATCAGCATAGAGATATTCCTCAAATCCACTGTCGATAAATTCGAAGCTATCAGCTAAGCGGTAGACATCGAAATGATATACAGGTAATTGAGCTCGATATTCGTGCAAAAGAGCAAAGGTCGGACTGGACACCAAGGCCGAGTCACCACCTAAAGCTTCCACTAAGGATCGCACTAAAGTAGTCTTCCCTGCACCCAAATCACCATCTAGACAGATGACCATGCCTGGATGAAAATGTTCGACTAATCTCTGAGCCAAAGCTGCTGTGGCAGAGACATTTTTGAGGCGAATAATCTGAGACATAACAAAAAAAGGCTGCCCGTAGGCAGCCTGTACAAACATTAACGTTTAGAGAACTGAGAAGCTTTACGGGCTTTCTTAAGACCGGGTTTCTTACGTTCTTTGACACGTGAATCACGAGTTAAGAAACCAGCTTTTTTCAGTGCTGACTTGTACTTGTCAGCATCCTCATCTACCAAAGCACGAGCGATGCCGTGACGGATTGCACCAGCTTGACCAGCGATACCACCGCCTTCAACCTTGACAATAATGTCATACTCATTGGCAGTATTGGTTGTATTTAAGGGTTGCATCACGATGTAGCGCAGAGTGTCCATATCGAGGTAATCTTCCATCGTTTTGTTGTTGATGGTGATTTTACCGCTGCCCTTGTAGAGACGAACTCGGGCGATGGCTTTTTTACGACGGCCAGTACCATAAGCATAATTCTTAGTTGCCATAATTCCTCCCTACTTCAATTCTAAAACTTCCGGTTTTTGTGCCTGGTGTTGATGATCAGGACCAGCATAGACCTTTAATTTGCGATACATTTGACGACCCAGTGAATTCTTGGGCAACATACCGCGGACAGCAGCCTCTAAGATGCGCTCAGGATGTTTTTCCTGCATTCTCTTGTAACTGACTTCTTTGAGACCACCGGGATAGCCAGTATGATGACGATATACTTTTTGATTTTCTTTATTACCAGTCAAAACTAATTTCTCAGCATTGACGACGATAACGAAATCACCAGTATCTAAAAACGGGGTGTACTCGGGTTTATGTTTGCCTCTGAGAATTGCTGCGATCTGAGTGGCAAGACGTCCGAGCACTTGGCCCTCTGCGTCGACAACATACCACTTGCGCTCAATCTCAGAAGGTTTTGCCACATAAGTGCTCATGTTTTTCCTCCTAAAATTTGATGCTGTTCAAATATAATGAATCAGCAATAACATGTCAACATTTAATGTTAATTCTCTGTTTTTCTCTGTTTTTCTCTGTTTCTCTCGATATTTAGCGTAAAAAATTATAAAATTATTTGTCAGTGCGCACCATGACAATTGCTGCTGAATCACAGCCTTCAGATAAAACACGTAAGTAATATGTGCCAGGTTCTAGAGTCAGCTCTGGATGTTCATCGCTGATCTTGCTCTGTTTGTATGGAGTCTTGCCATCCTCTTTGATCAACTCGAGATCAAATACTCCCTGGCCTGCATGTAGATTGAACTTATAATTACCTTTATTATCTACCTTAAAGGTGTCTAACAAATAATTACCTTCCAGATGTTTGAATTTATAAGCTAATTTACGTTCACCGAGATTGAGGCTCTTGATCAGATCTGATTTGTCTGTTCCTAAACTGGCCTTGTTAGTCATAGCATCTTTTGAAGCTAAGTACTTCGTCACTGCCTCTGGAGCTTCAATTTTTTCTGCGAATTCCTTGTCTACTTCTGCGAAGCTAGTATCCTCTTTAGCACTGGCTTGAGTAGTCGTAACGGTTGTGGTCGCCTCTGTAGTCTTTTGCTCTGGCACCAGCATTTCTGTATTCTTCGCATCATCTCGGTTAACTTCGTAGTAGTGATTGTGAACAGTGCAATTAGTCAGCAACATACATGCACACAACAATCCTAAAATCCAACTGCTTTTTTTCATTCCTTTACCTCATCGACGCATAGTGCGGTCTATGTGTTTTAGTCTCTGATACATAATAGTAGATCTATGTCTCTCTTGCTGTAATCTGATTTTCTGAATTAGTAGCGCTAATAATAGGATCAACACCAACGGAGCGAGAATCCAGACTATGAATGGTGCTTTGAAACCACGAATCTCGAGCATTCGGTAGAAACGCGAAAATTCAACATTACCACCATTATCGACAACTTGTTGCTGCGTAGGCTGAGTCTGGACTGTCGTAGGTTCGGTACTTACAGTTTTTGTAGATTTGTCGGTTTTTGCCTCTAGAGAATTAGCGACAGCCGGTACACCTAATTTTTCCGCCCCAGCTTCTAGAAGACGGTAAACAGCTACCTGTCGACTATACATTGAACGCTGTCCCGATTGATTTACCATAGTATCGAAGATAACCGCTGTGAGGTGGCGATCGTCGTTGGTAGTAGCTGTCACGATCAAGCATTCACCAGCATCACCGGTAGAACCAGTTTTACCACCATCGATACTCTTGAAATACTCAGTGCCTAAGTCTTTGGCCACTTCTTCAACTTTATTGGTATTAGCCATAGTATGCCAACCATCAAAAGTATGCACATCTGTAGCTGGCGAAATGAAGATTTTCTTCGCAGCCACCTCGCGATAAAGAGGATATTGCATATTGGCCTTTAAAATCTTCGCAATATCTTCTGCAGTTGTATAGTGATCTCCGCTATTAAAACCACATACATCAGTGAAGTAAGTATTAGTGCAACCAATCTCCTCGGCTTTCTGATTCATCTTCTCTAGAAAACCCTCCTCGCTGCCGCCATAGGTTTCAGCGAGAGCACGTGCACAATCATTGGCTGAACCTATCATCATATTGTTGTATGCAGCATAGGTTGAAGTAGTTTCACCCATCTCATAACCTGCATTGACTGATTCAGACGATGGTAAAGTTACTGCATGTTCAGAAAAAGTTACTGGCTTGTCGGGATCGAATTCAGGGTCGCTTAGCAAAGTAAGAGATGTGAGCAACTTCGTCATACTGGCCGGCGGCAATTGTCTGTCCATATTGTCGCTGTAAAGCACTTCACCACTATCGACATCCATCACCAAGTAAGCTGCAGCTGATAATTCATCTATGTTTGCTAAGGTATGCATTTCTTGAGCCGATACCACTGTGCCACCCAGCAATATATGAATAGCTAAAAACATACTCAAAGTCAGAGATAACAGTTTTTTCATATTTTTCTCCTAAATATAAGTTATCTATATATTACTGACTAAGATTTAAATAAGAAACCCGCTCAGGTATGTGAGCGGGTCTCCTAGATAATACATTTATTAAATCTTTAATGTTCGTAGCCCGTACGACCATTTCTGACTTTCCACCATACCCACAGCGGACTGGCGATGGCTATCGAAGAGAATGTACCGCAAATAATACCTGCTAACATTGGCAGAGCAAACTCCTTGATGCTGTCTAGGTTATAAGCAAGGGCAAATCCATAGGCGATAGCGACTGCAACTAACATACACAAAGAGGTATTGATAGTACGTGTAAAAGATTGTCTGATCGATAGATTGACCAAATCAACTAAGGGCATGGAGCCTTTGGTAAGAGAGATATTCTCACGGATACGATCGTAGACTACGATGGTATCGTTGATTGAAAAACCTAAGATGGTCAAGATGACTGCGATCAGCGTCTCATTGATAGCTCCACCTACAACCATGAAAGCGATAGAAGCGAAGAGAATATCGTGTAATAAGGCGATCAAAGCTGCGACACCAGCCGAAGGACCAGTCATACGGCGGAAACTGAACCACACGAAACCGATGATCAAGACTGAGGCGATCAATAGGGCAGTCAAACCATTCATCAACATCTCATGACCGATGGAAGGGCTGACTAGGTCTGAACTGGAGATCTCAAAATTCGCATCGGTGAAGTTTTGGTTGAGCGCGTCAGTCAGAGCAGAAAACTCTTCTGTGCTCAGAGCTTCGTTACCAGCGACTGATACGATCATCTTTGTTGAATTATCAGCGAAGTTGACGGTCTTTTGGATGCTGACCTCTCGCTCAGTCAAGGTTTGGGATGCGATATCTGCTACATCGTTTTCAGAGACCTCTCCACTGTAGCTATACTCGATAACCGAACCACCTGCGAATTGAATATCTAATTTAATACCACGTACAACACAAATCAATATGCCGACGATGATCAAGCTCAAAGAGATACCGAGGAAATATTTACTGTTCTTGATGAAGTTAAATGATTTCATGCTGCTACCTCCTCAACAACCTTGCGTTTTCTGCCATAGAGAACAGGATTTTTGAAACAACTGTATGCGGATAGTGAGGAGATCATCAAGCGAGTTAGCCATACACCGGTTATACCGTTAAGTACAACTCCTAGCAACAATGAATAACCGAAGGAGAGGATGGTACCAGAACCGAACAACATCAGGATAATCGCAGCGATTGCGACAGTGACGTTGGAATCCATTACTGAGGAAAATGCTCTGGTGAAACCATAGTGTAAGAACATGGGGAGCGACTGTCCCTTATTCGCTTCTTCACGGATACGCTCGGAGATGATGACGTTAGCGTCGACACCCATACCGATGGACAGTATGATACCGGCGATACCTTGCAGAGTAAGTGTCTGTTGCGGAATGGAGATACCTAAGAGAATACCTACAACCTGCATGCTCAATGAGATACATGCTACGAAACCAGGCAGACGATAGTATACGAGCATGAAGATACAGATCAAAACAAAAGCGAGGGCACCAGCCATAGTCATAACGCGCAGACTATCGCTTCCCAGTTTGGGACTGATAGTGCGAGAATTGATGGCTGTCAAGGCAAAAGGCAGAGCACCAGCATTGATTTTCTGTGCTAGGCTCAAAGCTTCTTCACGGGTGAAATTACCTTCGATCACACCTGAACCCTCATCGAGCACAGCACGAATAGTAGCCTTAGATATAACAGTCTCATCTAGGTTGATGGTCATCGCTTGACCGAGGAACTTAGTGGTAGCTTCCTTGAGTTTTTCACGACCTTCCGGCTTAAATTTCAAAGAGACAACTGGCTGCTTAGTCTGCTCATTGTAGACTGCAGTAGCTTGCTCTACCATGCCACCATCTAAGAAAACTTCATTATCTGGGCCTTTGAAGCTGAGGTAGGCTGTCTCACCTAATTCCTTAAGTGCCTCATCGGGGTTGAAATTCTTCTCTTCAGATTTCCATGGGAAACGGACGATGATGCGATTGCTAGCCTTGACTGTGACAACTTCACGGTCGAGAATTTGCAGATCATCCAAACGTTTATTGAGAACAGCAGCTGCTGCGTTCATCTGATCTTCAGTGGGAGTTCCCTCAAAATCTTTGGGAGCATAAATAGCTTCTACACCACCTCTGATGTCTATACCAAAACGAATTTCTTTGATGCCTCGCAGCCTTATCTGTGAGCCATCTTCTTTAGTGAATGGTAGATCTACACCAAATATGGTAATCAAGACTGAGACTACCAATAAAGCGAGAATGATGAAAAAGGTGATTTTCTTTCCTTTGACACCCTTTCTTGCTAAGCCTTTTCTAGCCATGTGACAATCCTTCCTCTACAGTTAATAACTGAATAATTATAAACATCATAAAATTATAAAACAATAGAGGCCTAATTGACGATGTTCTGCGGTTTGCCTGCCAGATAAGCTTTGAGATTATCTGCAGACCATTCAATCAAGCGCATCCTGGTCTCTGTCGGTCCCCAAGCTATATGCGGTGTAATGATGGTATTAGGTGCTGACAACAAGGGGTTGTCTGCTCTGATGGGTTCTACTGAGACGACATCAGTAGCTAAGTATCCGATCTTACCCTGTCTGAGTCCTTCGGCTACCGCTGCTTCGTCGACGATGGGGCCACGTGCAGTGTTGATGATGATAACGCCATCTCGCATTTGAGCGATCGCCTCTGCATTTATCATGCCGCGACTGTGTTCATTTAGCGGCAAGTGGATGGAGATGATATCAGATCTGCGGTAGAGTTCATCGATATCGTCCACATATTCAGCCAACTCCTCTCCTTCCGCACAACGCGAACGATTGTAGGCGATGACTTCAAGTCCGAAGGCTTTTGCTCTCTTAGCAGCTGCACGTCCGATGGCACCGAAACCGATCATTCCAATAGTCTTGCCTGATAGTTCGATCAAAGGATAATCCCAGAAAGTGAAATACTTGCTATTGGTCCATTTGCCTTCATGTACCGAACGCGAGTGTTCACCGATGTGGTGACATACCTCTAATAATAGAGCCATAGTGTATTGACCTACTGCCTCTGTGCTGTAATCAGGTACATTGGCAACTTCGATACCGAGTTCACGTGCTCTTTTGATATCTATGATGTTGTAGCCAGTGGCTAAAACTCCGATGAACTCCAAATCAGGTAGTTGTTCTAATGTATCACCCAATAGCGGTGTCTTATTCGTAAAGGCAATATGTGCTCCCTGAAGACGTTCTAAAACCTGCTCAGGCTTAGAATCGTCATAGATTTTGACATCACCTAATTGCTGCAAAGGCTCCCAAGAAGCATCGCCAGGGTTTGTGGCATAACCATCAAGAACAACTATCTTTTTCATCACTACTTACCTCGGATATTCAAAACATAATAATCGGTACGGCTTTTCGTCTTCTTCGATGGCGGGGAATCTGCCCATCTCGTGCAAGAATCTATTGTCGTTATCATCATCATTACACTGACTGACTTCACCGATCAAGACATCGCCTGTACCAGCTTCAATATTGAAATCATGATATAACAGAGGTTGAATAGTCAAACTCTCACCCGGCTCTAGCTTAATCTGTGTACCAGCTGGTACTGTAAAAGTACGTCCATCCTTGTGCACAGTGACATCGGTGTTTTTATCGATACCTTCTTCGCTGTCGGAATTATATAATCTAATCAAGAGATTACCCCCACCGCGATTGATGATATCTTCCATCTTGTGCCAATGAAAATGCATGGGAGAATGTTGTCCATCTTTAAGAAAAATCAATTTTTCTGCATAGGACTTAGGATATTTGTCCGGCATCTGTTGATTGCCATTGCGCAATGTGATCAGCGAAAAACCAACTTTTTCAAAATCACCCAAGCCATAGTCTGTAATATCCCAACCTAATTTATTGTCCATAATCTCTGTATATTCAGATCCGAGATCAGCAAATTGTTCTGGATCCCAATTGCAGAAAGGCGGCAAGACGAAACCATGCTGTTTGATCGCTTGTTCCATCTCTTTGAGAGCTCGATTAATTTCACTTCTTTTCATATTTCCCTCGATTTTTGCTAGAAAAAACTCCGCCCACAACAGCAGGCGGAGTACTTAACTAAATTACGGCACAGATTATTTGAAATCTTTGGCGTTGTCTTTGTTGATGACGGAGACACCTGTGTCTACATTCTTTTCTTTGGGTTCGTTGCCCTTCATGGCTTCGATGGCAGTTTTGATACCTTCATAACCCATCTTGTCAGGGTTCTGAGCCATGGTGCAGAGCAGATAGCCACCTTCGATCATCTCTAAAATCTTGTCAGATTTATCGAAACCGATACCTACGACTTGATCACCAGTTTCCTTGATGGCATTACCGACGCCGACTGTTGTACCTTCATTGGTTCCGAAGAGACCGACGACACCCTGAGTGATAAAGTTGGTAGCAGCATCTTGTGATCTGGTAGCATCACCTTCGCTGTACTGTGTCTCTAAAATCTGGAACTCAGTACCTTCAAAGGCTGAACGGAAACCATTTTCACGATCGACGACTGATTGAGTCGAGGTGTTGACGCTGATGATACCGATGGTTCCAGAGGTGACACCGCGACTTTTCAGTTCTTTGAGCATTTCTTCACCAGCTGTCTTACCTGCTGCTACGTTATCTGTAGATAAGGTCTGCAAAGCATCCAGATTAGCTGGAGAGTCGACATAGATAATCTTTACGCCTTCAGCTTGTGCTTGTTTTAGAGAAGAAGTGATAGCGTCAGGTCCATTGGCTGCGACCATCAATACTTGAGCACCACCAGCAACTGCGTTGTTGACGCACTCGATCTGTTTGTTGTCATCCTTGACATCGGGAGCAATCCACTGCAGCTTGACACCGCCTAATTCTTGAACTGCTTTTTCTGCACCTTTGTGCAGATTTACCCAGTGTTGATCCATCTGATCCATGGTGACCAAAGCGACATTGATCTCACCTTCAGAGGGAGCTTCAGCCTGTCCAGATTGAGCGGCGGTTGTGTCGCCAGCTTTTTCTGTAGTAGCTGTATCTTTTTTGGAACAACCTACCATCAAAGATAGAGCCATGATCAGGGCTAACGCCAAACTGAGCATCTTGAATTTTTTCATATATTCCTCCTAAGTTGAAATTGCTCGATGAAGATCAAAGAGCTATCAGCTATTGCGTCTGCGCAATAGAATATCCAAAAGAACTGAGACGATGACCACAACACCTATGATGATGTTACGGATGGCTACCGGTGCACCTGCGAATTGCAAGCCGTTCTGCAACACACCCCAAATCGAAGCACCGATAGCAGTGCCGATGATGATGCCGTGACCACCTAGTGTTGATACACCACCGATAACCGAAGCTGCTACGGCGTATAACTCATAGGATGTACCCGCATCCATCGTACCCATGCCGCTGGTAGCAGTCATAATCAAACCTGCTAAGGCTGCCAAAAAAGCACTGATCACATAGGCGATGGTAGTAGTCTTAAAGACACTGACACCAGATAAGCGCGCAGCTTCGATATTGCTGCCGACAGCATAGATATGTCTACCTAATTTAGTGTAGGAAAGTAAAACAGCGAGGACGATGAAGACGACTAAAGTTATCCACACCGAATTATAGATACCTAAGTGTTTGCCGTAGTAGAAAAAGTTTTGATAACTCTCACCAGCTTGACCGATGGAGTCCGTATTGTAATTATTGTTGACTATCTGAGCTATACCGCGTCCGATCGTCATCGTACCAAGAGTGGCGATGAAAGGCGGCAACTTACATATGGAGACTAAAACACCATTCAGCAAACCGATGACAAGACAGATGGCGAGCGTAATAAGTACAGCCACCGTCGAAGTAATGCCTCTGGTCATCAATGTCGCTGAGATCATACAGCTCATACCGATGACCGAACCGATAGATAGGTCGATGTTACCTGTGATCAACACAAATGATTGACCTACGCCGATCAATAGGATAGGCGCTATCTGCCGCAATAGATTGCCGATGTTTTTTCCCGAAAAAAACTGTGGATTCAACTTGCCGAAAACCAAGCAAATGATCACCAGTCCCAATAAAACCGTGAGCACTTGGCTCAGGCTGCGATTAGAGCGCAACTTATCACCTATCTTTTTCATCTGTACCTCTCTGTGTTTTATCCATATATAGAGTAGCTAAATGCAAAATCTTCTCTTGTGTTGCTTCAGCTCTGGTCAATTCACCAGTTATACGTCCCTCGCACATCACGTAGATACGGTCTGCCATACCCAAAACTTCTGGCAATTCCGAAGAGACAAACAATATACCTACACCAGATTCCTTGAGTTGATTCATGATGTTATATATCTCAACTTTGGCACCGACATCGATACCGCGTGTAGGCTCATCGAAGATAACGACTTTAGCGTGCTGACGCAGCCACTTACCTACGACAACTTTTTGCTGATTACCACCGGAGAGATTGCGCGCTTCAACTTCGGGATGAGGCACTTTGATCCTCAGACTATCGATGGCCTCTGTAACCAAGCGTCGCTGTTTGGAGGGGCTCAATAAGCGTAGTTTACTGCGAACTTGATCGAGGTTCGGTAAAAGTAGATTGTTGCGTACAGATAGACGTGTGCAGAGTCCATCATGGCGTCTATCTTCTGGGACAAGCACGATGCCATGTTTGATCGCAGAAAGAGGATTGTGAATATGCACTGGCATCCCATCTACTTTTACAGTGCCGCTCGACATCTTGTCAGCTCCAAAGATGGCGCGCGTCGTCTCCGTCCTGCCAGCACCCATCAATCCAGCCAAAGCGACCACTTCACCTTTTTTGACATGGAAATTCAAGTGCTGTAATTTATCATCCATACAGAGATCTTCGACTTCGAAAATCATCTCGCCCACTTCGCACTCACGGTGGGGAAATTGTTCAGTGATCTCACGACCAACCATATTGCTGATAATCTGCTCGATGGTAAAATCTTTATAATTTCCTGTACAGATTAATTGACCGTCACGCATGATAGTGACACGATCGACAATACTCTCTAATTCTGCGAGACGGTGCGAAATATAGACTATGCCGTAACCTTCGGCTCGTAGATCTTTGATAATCTTAAACAGACGCAAGGTCTCTTCGTTGCTGAGAGCGCTGGTGGGCTCATCCATAATCAGTACTTTGGCATCGAAAATCAGGGCTTTGGCGATCTCCACCATCTGTTGTAGAGACACTGAGAGATCACCTACCAAAGTAGCAGGCGATAGATCGATACCTAACTTCTGCAAAATCTGCTGCGTGCGCTGACGCATGTTCTGACGTCGTAAGAACCCTGCAGAATTCATCTCTCTGCCGAGAAAGATATTCTGTTCAATCGTAAGATCATTACAGAGATTCAATTCCTGGTGGATAATGGAGATTCCCTTAGCTTGGGCGACGGAAGGTGACAATGAATCTATTTTTTCTCCATCGATGATAATCTCGCCACTATCAGCAGTGTAGACACCACTCAAAACTTTCATCAGAGTAGATTTACCAGCACCGTTCTCCCCTAGTAGAGCCATAACCTCACCAGCTTCAAGCGAAAAATCAACTTCCTGCAAAGCTTTGACACCAGGGAAGCTCTTGGAGATTTTGTTCATTGTGACTAGATTGTGCATGAATTACTCCCCGTCAATTTTTTCGAATGATTTGTTATCATCGACATCTATGGCTTCATGCTAGTTGCTATTTCGTAGTTAGTCAATCTTCTTTACTTATTAACTATCTATTTGTGTAAACTATATAAATTCTCCTGCAAATTTCTATGCAAAGTAGATTATTTTGATTGGAAATAGTAAATTCTATTTAGTTTTATATGTTCATATAATAGTAAAAAACATTGATAGAAAGATCATATGGGACAGAACAACAGCGACATTCGCATATCAAATCGCAATCTCATTTTGAAGATCATCGCTAGGCACAGCTATATCAGCCGCATCCAACTCGCGGAGCTCAGTGGCTTGACTAAGACTACCATCACAAATTTAACGTCTGAATTGATGGAGCACGATATCATCAGCGATGCTTCACCCGATGAACTCAACAATTTAGAAGTCACAGCTAACAGCGTTGGTCGACGTCGCAGCATCTTGACTCTCAGTAAAACATCCCCTCTGATCGCAGGCATAGAGATCAAACGCTCCAAGTTAACTTTTGCTCTGACCGAGCTAAACGGCAACTGTTTGAACCGCAGAGAATATGCTCTCTCTAACTTGATCCCCGGTGAGAAATTAATCGAAAAATTGATTGAGTGCATGGATGATTTGCTGTCATCTACTGATAGACGTGTGCTCGGTATCGGCGTGTCCGCTCTGGGACCGATAGATTGCGAGAACGGAGTCATGTTAAATCCTCGCAGATTCTTCACCGAGGATACCATGCTGGATCTGCGTACACCGCTCAGCACTCACTTCCATCTCCCTCTGGTTTTCATGCACGATGCTCAAGCAGATGCGCTGCGTGAACTCCTATATAACAAAGACCTCGAATCTGAAAACTTCGGGCTTTTGTTGTTGGATAATGGTATCGGTATGGGACTATGTCTCAACGGTAAACTCTATCACGGACAACAAGGTTTGGGCGGTGAATTCGGACATACGGGAATAATGCTGCACGGAAGGAATTGCCCTTGCGGCAACAATGGTTGTTTAGAAACTTACGCTAATGATGCCATGCTCATTCACTACGCTGAAGATATCTTGCCGCATTACAAGCAAAGACGTCATCCTAACTCCCCCAACCTCAGCAATATCTTCTACTACGCTGAAGCTGGTGATCCTGCCTGCCTAGCTGCTCTGGGTGAATATTGCAAACACGTCAGCTATGCTCTGACCTCAGTGATCAATCTCTTGAATCTTCCTTTGATCGTAATCTCTTCACCGCGCTATCCCAACAGTCAAATACTCGCTGAGACCATCGAAGCACAAGTAAACAGCAAAAGTATTACTGGTCAATATTCACCTATCAAAGTGAGACATACCGTCTTCCCTAAGGACTCCTCCGGAGTATCAGCCAACGCTATCATCGCTGAGCAAATTTTCAACGGTCAGTTATTGCTCTACTAGCTCCGCAAACAGTATAGTAGCTTTGAGGAGGGAATATGTCACTCACACAAGAAATCAATCGCAGGCGAACTTTTGCCATTATTTCTCACCCTGACGCCGGTAAAACTACTATGACCGAAAAGCTCTTGCTCTACGGCGGAGCTATCCGCTTAGCCGGTACAGTCAAGGGACGTAAAGCTCAGAAACACGCTGCTTCGGACTGGATGGAATTGGAGAAGCAACGCGGCATCTCTGTCTCTTCGTCAGTGATGCAATTCGAGTACAACAATTATTGCGTAAACATCCTCGACACCCCTGGTCACCAAGATTTCTCTGAAGATACTTACCGCACTTTGTGTGCGGCCGATGCTGCAGTCATGATGATCGACGGGGCACGCGGCGTAGAACCTCAAACTCTGAAGCTATTTAAGGTTTGCCGTATGCGCGGTGTACCCATCTTCACCTTTATCAATAAAATGGATCGTGCGTCTCGTGATCCCTTCGACCTTATGGACGAATTAGAAAAAGTTTTGGGTATATTCGCAGTTCCCATGAATTGGCCCATTGGCACTCATGGTGATTTTCAGGGTGTCTACAACCGCATACAAGAACAAATCGAACTCTTCGACGATCAAAATGAAGATCACGGCGCTGGCAAAGTCGCGATCAATGCCCACAGTCTTGAAGATCCTGCTCTGAGCAAGCATCTAGAAGATTACTACATCAATAAATTGCGCGAAGACATCGAGTTGCTCGACATTGCTGGCGACGAATTAGATCTCAACAAAGTCGCTAGCGGCGAACAAACTCCGCTGTTTTTTGGCAGTGCTCTCACCAATTTCGGCGTAGAGTTTTTCCTCGATAAATTTTTAGAGCTTTCACCAGCCCCCAAGAAACGGAGAGCGAGCGATATCGTGATCGATCCCATCGAAGATCCTTTCAGCGCTTTCGTCTTTAAGATTCAAGCTAATATGAATCCCGATCACCGCGACCGCATCGCTTTTATCCGCATCTGTTCAGGTGAGTTCGTCAAGAATATGGAAGTTTTACACGGTCGCACTGGCAAAAAAATTAAGCTTTCACAGCCACAACAATTTCTAGCACAAGATCGCAACATCATTGAGACGGCCTATGCCGGTGACATAATCGGACTTTTCGACTCGGGTCAATTCCGTATCGGCGATAGTCTGAGTGCTGGTAAGAAACTGAACTTCGACGATATACCTCTTTTCCCGCCCGAACATTTCGCCAGTGTATCTGCAGAAAAATCCATGAAACGCAAACAGCTGCAAAAAGGTATTGAACAACTGGCCGAAGAGGGTGCCATACAAGTTTACCGTCAAGCTGATATAGGAACAGAAACCTATGTTATAGGAGTAGTCGGCACCTTACAGTTCGATGTTCTAGAACATCGTCTAAAATCTGAATACGGTGTCGATATACGTATGCAGAACTTACCTTATCGCCTGGCTCGCTGGCTGAGAGTGACTGATGATTTTGATCTGGATAATTTAGTCAGACCTTCCACCTCGTGCATCGTATTCGATCAGGATGATAATCCTGTACTGTTGTTCGAATCACCCTGGGCTGTCGATTGGGTACTCGAACGCAACAAAGATATCGAATTATTGGAAGCTAGCAATACCAAACTCTGAATCAAAATCGCCGATATAAAAGTCAGGACATCCTCTATTTTGTGATATCGAGGGTCTTGGCTTTATTTTTATGCAGATAATGTTTTAGACGATAGTAAGAAGTAATCAAAAAATCTGCTGTGAAGATGGCTAGAGCTATCATACCTGCAGTGATAAAAGTCAGACGCATGTGATAATCAAATTCTTTACTCTGTGAATTGATCAAATTGTACACAGCTCGGTAAAGAGGCAGACCAGGAACCAATAAAAACAACGACGGCAACATAGCCACTGTGACAGGCATCCTAGCTTTACGTGCAAGTATCTGAGCGATCACTGAGATAAATAATGCCGACAAATATACCGCTGACATCTCTCCATATAGTGGACGAATAATGAGGTATACAGCCCAAGAGGCTACAGCAACTGTACCGCAGATAGGACGCACTTTGGGTGGAGCATCGAAGATCATCGCAGCGCTGTAGACACTGAAGAAAGCACCGATCAATTGAATTACTACTTGCGTACTCATACTACCTCAACAGAGCTAAAGACAAACCGACACCAAAAGCGATAGCTATAGCTGTGAAAATCGCTTCTAAACCCCGCGCTGCAGCTGAGATGTAATCGCCGTGAATGACGTCGCGGATAGCATTGGTGAAACTGGTACCGGGCAATAGAGGCATCAATGCAGCTGCGATCAGGACATCGACGGAAGCTCGAGGCAGAATATAGCGTTGCGACAACACCGCGATGCCTGCACTCAAAAAAGCTGACAGCAAGTTGGCGACAAAGCCTTCTATACGCACGAAGTAAACAAGTGTATTGATCAGAATGATGCCTGTGGCGACGGGAATAGAACCGAGAGCATCAGATGGATTACCACTGAGCAACAGAGCAAAGGAACAGATCATCACCACTATAGCGATATTTTTTTGGTAGACACGGTATACAGGCTTATTGAGATTGTTCATCTGTTTAGAAGCCTGTTTGAGCGTTATTCTACCAGCTACCAAATCACGAGATAACTGATTGATTTCAGCGATACGGTGTAGATTGAGACTGCGATGTCTGACGCGTTTGACCTGTGTGTAAGGCTCTCCATCCTCACTCAACATCAACGTCGCGGTCAAACTGGTACCGAGAGCATTGACATCAAACTGATCAGAACCAGACAGACTCAGTATCTTTCCTATCGTATCTTCGACTCGATAAGTCTCTGCACCCGAACTCAGTAAAATAACCCCTGCCTGCATAGCCACAGCCATCAATGATTGCGGTGTCAACTCATCGTCATAGGGCAATTCTTGGGGATCGAGTCTTTCGATTGGAGCTTGTTCCTTGAGTAACATACCCTAGTTCTCTACCTCTGATAAACGGATGTTTTCACCGAATAATTCAAAAATTTCGGCACGCACATCTTCGACTGCTAGTTTTTTGATCTCAGGGTGATTTTGTCCGGTGTAGGCAGCTCTGGGAATAGGAGCTGATGTTTCTAGCGCCAGACGATTGAGTATCTCATTGTAGGTTTTGCCTTGCAGATTGTTCTGAGGTAACACAATCTTAGCTAGGATCTTGGAGAACAGCAGAGGATTTTCTGGCACTACGTAGAGAGATTTACGGTAACTGCGAGTAAAATAACGATGTACACAAGCTAGTAGCACTCCCGTAGTCGGATCGAATAAATAATCACTAGTATCGTAGTATTCAGCGAGCATCTTCACAGTCTGTTTGACATCAACCGAACCCACGATGAATTGTGTGCTCAGCGATTTATGTTTACCCGCCCTCTGCGGTGAGATATTTATCTTGCCAGAGCTGCTGAATTTTGAACCCAACTCACGTGTTTTCGCTGAATCTTTCTTGTTCAAAAGATATATCAGACGGCGGAAATTAGGAGCGTAGACATAATCTAGCGAAGGAGAGTTGGAGGAGATTAAACGACGATTTGCATTGTAATTGCCGTTGAGCAAAAACTCCTTGATAACTTGATTGCGATTGGTACCTACTACGGCGTCAACCAGCGGCAGACCACAATCCTTGCAAGCTAAATATGCACAGATCCAATCAACATCAGGTGCTGGCAGTACGGGACGTATGGATTCCCCCATATTCACCTCACCCATCTTCACCAAATCGGCATAAGCTGAAAACAACAATATGATCTCGACCAAGATGGCTGCAAAACCGTGCTGATCAACACAAGTGAGATTGATACCTTTTTCAGCTAGACGGCTACGCAAATCTAAGTCTGATAATAGATTGTAAACTACTTGCTCTGTATGGTGGCTCTTGCCTGTCAAACTATAGATCAAAAAATCTTGTTCGACACCATCAGTTAGATCCATAGCCAGATCTGAGCTCGCCAATTCATCACGTTGGTAATATGAATGGTCGTTGTGCTCTTCTACTTGATCGAGTTGCTCATCATGAAAACGTGCACTGTTCTCATTGTACTTGCCGCCATATTTCTTCTGTTCTTCGCTGATCTCATCGATGAATTCAGGACTGAGCATGCCAGCAGCCACACCTCTTTTGCTATCTGCAGGCAACATAAGTCGCAGAGCGTCAGCGACAGCATATTGTTGCTCACCCAACGGACGCTTCCACAACGCCTTCAGTTCTCGGTGCAAAAATTGATCCCCACTGGCAGAAATGCTGAAGAATATCGGCTTCCAACGATTTTGTGGCAGAGTGCGCACCGCCACCGCTCGCAGGTGCTCAGGATGGGGACCAGCTAGTACATAAGTATTTTCTTGACCTAAGTGATTGAGACAGGCGATCTGAAATCCGGCGATGAAATCGTGTATGGAACCAGTGGGACCTCGATCAAAAAAGCTAAAGTATTCTTTATGTTGATAAGGATTGACACTAGTGGTGACGACTGTCTTTTTTTCGTGAAAATAACTCTGATCAAAAGTCTCAGTACATATATTAGAAATAGTCTCAGCAGACAACTCAGGGGCAAAATAACTCATGATGAGAGCGGCTCGCTCACTGAGTTTCAGAGGCAATAGACGTTCTACGATGTCTTCTGGTAAAACAGGTAATTGCTCGGGCCAAAAACTTCCACCATCCGGCGGAACACCGAGATTTACTACATCGCTGAATGTATATTGAATACTAGGATCTTCGATATTTATATATTGCATATTATTCCTCGCCAGGTTCGATCACAAGCGGCTGATTAAATTGTTTATTATATTCATTCCACAACTCTGATCCACGCTCATCATCACGGTGTTCATAGAGATATTTTTCTAAGTATTCTACGCGTTGACGGGCTTCAGCTAGTTGTTGATCGCGGCTCAGCAGAGAAGGACGAACGAAAATATAAAAAAGAGCAAAGATAGCTACAGCTACACCGATGGCACTGAGCAAGAAAATATTTCTTTCACGTCGTATCTCGTACTGTGCTTCTTTTTCAAATTTTAATTGACCAGCTAATTTGCGATCTCTATCTTTGAGCTTGCTCTCTTCTTTTTCTGTATCTAAATTGAGTGTACGATGTCTGTGTTTCGTACGGATGCTCGCTTTTTGCAGAACTTGTCCAAGAGCTATGTTGCGGTTGAGTTCACGTAGTTTTTCACGTTTTTTTGCATGCTTAGCATCTTCACGCAACAACTTACGTAGGGCTCTATGCTGACTGCTGATCACATGGCGTTTATGATCGTCTAGTTCCAACAAAGCTACTTGAGAAAAATATTTGTCAGCTGCTCTGTAGT
>JAEWFX010000049.1 GCA_023388605.1 Bacillota bacterium | reverse complement strand
CAGCGTTCATCCTGAGCCAGGATCAAACTCTCATCTTATTCGTATAATGAGAGCTTTGGCTCTTATTACTTATTCTTTACTGCTGCTTTTCTAAATCGCTCCCTAGTCAATCTCTCGATCGACCTCTTGGAATTAACTTAGGCTCGTCTTCTTCTAATCTATTCAATTTTCAAGGTCCGTCGGCGCCTGCTCTCGCAAGACGCTTGACTATAGTATCAACTATAAAAAATAGAGTCAACACTTAACTCTATATTTTTTCAACAACTTACCACGCATCCGTGCGTTCAAATTCTGCTGACTCTCTATATTTTTGTTTATGACTTTGTTTTATCTGCCATCAATGCAGCGCCTATGGCTGTGGCATACTCTGATTTTTCTGGTATGCAAATATTTTTTTGATATAACTCGCTAAACTTTTCTAATACCTTATGACCTTCTTTTAGGCGCGTTAAACTACCTACAACTATTATGTTTGAAGTATTGTATAGTCGACTGCTGAGGATTGCACTCGTGCCGACAGATTGGAAGACTAGATTGACTAAGCCTTTAGCTAAATCCTTGTTGTCGGCATCATCAGTGACTTTGCCGAAATTGGATGCTGTGGTATCTGCTTTTAGTCCCGGTATCAATTTCTTGCTGATATCACCGATCGTGAGATCCACTCGGCTGAGATCCCCTTCTGCTGCCAGATGATTGATCGATTCAAAATTATGTACATTTAGGAGACGACTAGCTAAACCTAGTACGGTACCGCCACCGACACCAGATCCGATAATATGTTCACATCGTTGTCCATCGCAATAGACCATCGATGTTCCTGTTCCCATACAGATGATGACAGCATTTTCAAAATCAGAGATGAATATACTGCCAAAACCCACACAATCAAACTCATCGACAAACTGGGTCGGTCTCTCCATCAGACTTTCACCTATATAAGAAGCACCTACACCTGTGACCATAATTTTTTCGATATTGGCTAACTCTAAATTGTTGGTAGCTAGAAATTTACCTAAACCACCGTATGCTGAGGCCACAGGATCACTGCTCTTGACCATCGCAAAATCCAAAACTTTGTTTTGGTCAAAGCCGACAACTTTTGTTGTGCTTCCTCCAATATCTAAACCGATGACTATACCCATAATTCTCCAATTAAAAAAGCTGCCCGAAGCAGCTTTAGTACTCAATTAAATTAATACTTGATCTGCGAATCTGGAGCTTGTTCAACTCTTTCAGCACTGGGTTGAACTCGTTCGTTCTGCACAGTATTGACGCGAGTCCTCGCAGGTGTAATCACGAAGATCATCGTCGAAATCGAGGTCACTTGACCGTGTAAAGTGAAGGTGCCACCGAGAATGAAATCGATGACTCGTTGCGTGATCCCTTGATCGATACGCTCTAAATTACAGATGACAGTCTTGCCAGCTTGCACATCACGACAGACACGTTGTGCATCACGAATATTGTCTGGCTCGATGATCACGACTTCATCTTCAAAATTCTGCGAGATGCTGACTACACGATCGGTATTAGACTTGCGCTTATCAGTATTGCGATTATTGCGATGATACTGCTGCTCTTCTACTTCAGGATAATGGACTTCTTCCATCTCACCGCCCTGATCATCTATATATTCATCTTCATATTCATCGTAATATTCATTGCGACCGATGATGCGATCTAAAAAACCCATATTCCCTCCATAAAAAGCATCTTCCTCGTAGATTATATGTTTTGTTAAAATTCTCTTCAAGTAATTTAGGAGTAGCGTTCTCCGAAAATAGCACTACCGATACGGATATGCGTAGCTCCATGTCTGAGGGCATATCTATAATCTCCACTCATACCCATGGACAAGCAATCCCAGGTCTCGCTACGCGCAGATTTGATTTTAGCTAGATCGATGAATAATTCTTCTCCCAAACAAAAGACTTGCTCACTCTCAGACACGTTGTCATAGAGTGGTGAAATAATCATTAACCCGCGTATATTGATGGTTGAACTGGAAAATGATTTAATCACCTCTGTCGCAGTTTGCGGGGTGAAGCCGAACTTATTTTTATCTTCAACCATTTTTACTTGTAGAAGAACATCTTGACAAATCTGCAATTGTTTTGCACGTTGCTCGATTTTTTGTAGCAATTCAAAATTATCCACTGAATGGATGAGCTGCACCTGTCCGACAACTTTATTTACTTTATTCTTCTGTAGTGTACCGATCAGATGCCAATTGATAAGCATATTCAATTCTGCTTGTTTGGACAAGAGTTCTTGCACGCGATTTTCGCCAAAATCTAGTTGACCTTGTTCCGCGATTACGGCGATATCACTAGCAGGAAAGAATTTGCTCACAGCTATCAAAGTTATCTCAGATGGATCCCTTCCGCATTCACGACAAGCTGAGTCAACCTCATCTTTGACTTTATTATAGTTATTTAACAATTCAGTTGATCGATTCATCACAAGCTATTCTGGTATCTTCACTTCGTCCAAAGGTGTGTTGTCAGATGTCGATTCAGGATTGATCACAACCATAGAACCACTCTCTACTTTGATCTTAGCTACATCTGGCGAACTGATTAAAGCATATTGATCGTTGATGGCATCGACGTTGACTGGCGTCTTAGTGATATAACCATTGGATACGATATATATGTCAGCGAGCAAAGTACTAGTGTCATAATCTATTAGAGCACTGCGCGGAACCCTTAAACCTCGTTTCGTATTTGCCGAAATCGATAGCGAAGTAGTGCGTTGACTGATGAAACGTTCGAGATAGTTGTCACAGCGAAAGATTACCAGCGATCCTAAAGATGTCTCTTCCGAACGTAAGACTTCACAATTGTCGAGACGCAAACCAGTCGTCATCTCCACAACTTGTAGAGGGATATCGACATTGATGGTCTTGGCTGCTCCAGTAGGTAAAATAGCAGCAAAATATTGTTTCGAACTCGAGGTTATGGCAAACAAATTCTCATCTTTTTCAGTACTTTGAGGTGTACGGGTAAAAGGATGAGGATTGCGGATAATATCTTGAACCTGCTCAGAAGTCAAACTATCAATACTCGCAGTAGACAGAGCATCACCTAGATCATCGAAAGTGTACATGACTACACCAGGAGTCTCTGCCTCGATTTTATCTCCGCTCTTCTCTAATTCTTCAGATAATTGATCAAAAGCCGTCTGCAACTCCAATAATTGTGCATCGTTTCCATAATCAAAATTCTGTAGAGATTTGTTGCGACGATCGAAAATGCCTTTGATTGTATCTTCATTGCTGCTCAATTCGCTGAAATTGCCTGAGGCTTTGGCATTGTATACATTTTGCAGAGCATGTTTCATCTCTTGCTCGTAGTCATTATAGACACCCTCAGCTACAGTGTTAAAACCGTTATGGATAATCTGGTATCTGTGACTGGCCAGCTGATTGCTCAGCTTTTTAAACTGTTCTAATTTATCAGCGTATTCAGGACTATATATGCCGATCACCAATTGATCTTTAGCGACACGAGTACCTTCTGGTACGAAGTCATTTACTATACCTGAAGTTGGAGCTTTGTAGATCTTTTGGTCTCGAATGATCACCGCTTCACCCCGATAAGTATCAGCCAACTCCTCTTCACTGATAAAAATCAATTTTACGTTCTTGTTATTGTCACGGCGATTGTTCCACACTACCAGCAATAGACCTACCAATAGAAAGACTGCGATGGCTAAGATCGCAAGATTTTTAGCATTCCAACGTCTCGGCTGTTTTTCACCGAAAATATCATTGAGATTTTCTTGCGGCAGTCTAGTTTTCAAATCAGTCTCCTCACATACGCTGCTTTGCTCAAAATATCAGTATTTTAGCAACCGGCTATCGCTTGTAGCGCTTGGCAAGCGGCAAGACGCCCTACTGCATAAGATAAACCACCTTGTTGGAATGCTGCAAATGGTGAGCGTAGAGGTCCATCACAAGATAACTCTATAGAAGAACCCTGAATAAACGACCCCGATGCCATGATGATGTCACAATCATATCCTGGCATGGGCGCTGGCTCAGGCTTGTACATGGAGTTTACAGCTGCTGCTCCTTGTATGGCAGCGGTATAGGATATCAGAGCTTCGGGAGTATTCAATTCGATGACTTGGACGATATCGCCGCGTGCATCGGAGTATTTAGGATTGACTACATAACCAGCTTCTGCCAGTAAGGCTGAGGTGAAGACAGCAGTTTTCAGAGCTTCGGCCACTACGCCTGGCGCAGCGTAAAGGCCTTGTAAAATCAATCGGTTATAGTCTCCACTGCAACCGATGTGAGAGCCGACATTAGGAGCTGTCATCTGCTGAGCCACTAATTCTACGAGATCTGCTCTACCTGCAACATATGCTCCCGTAGGCGCGATGCCGCCACCCATATTTTTGATCAATGAACCAGCCATAATATCGACACCGAATGATGTAGGCTCACTTTTTTCAGTGAATTCTCCATAGCAATTATCAACCATCACCACCAAATCTGAACGCTTTTTATGGACAGCTTCAGTCAACTTCTCAATATCTTCATTCAGCAGACAATTGCGTAGAACATAGCCACGTGACTTTTGTACATAGATCATCTTGGTGTTGGGCTTAATCGCAGATAGAACTGCTGCAACATCAAGGACATCGCCATCTGCTAGATCTACTATCGTGTGTTCGATACCAAAATTCAGTAAAGAACCATTATCGATTTCTGGAGTACCTATAGTGGGTTTGATCGTATCGTAGAGTTCACCGGAAGCGACCAAAAGATGATCTCCTGGACGCAGAATCCCCTTGAGACAAGTAGCTAACACATGCGTACCAGAACTGAACTGATGGCGAACCAAAGCTGCCTCAGCGCCGAAGATCTCAGCAAACACCTGATCTATATGCTCGCGTCCTAGATCGCTGTATCCATATCCAGTCGTCCCAACTAGACTGGCTTCGGTGATACCCACTTTGTGAAAAGCTTCATTTACACGTAATTCATGGAAATCACGAAGGCGCTCGATTTCAGCAAATTTTTCTTGTATTTTATCGTCTACTTTTAGTGACAATTCAAAAATACTTTCACTGATGCCTGCCTGCGTATAAAAATCTTTGAGTTGTTTCATTAGCGTACTCCTCAAAACAGAAAAGACGTAGGTTCACTACGTCTTCATTGGTGCGACCAATGGGAGTCGAACCCATACGGTGTTACCCACACGCCCCTCAAGCGTGCGCGTCTGCCAATTTCGCCATGGTCGCATAGGCTCTTTGGACACCAATGAATTATATATATGGGCAGAGAACATTGTCAAGCATAGCATTTGTTACGCTAGTATCATTTAATTGGCTTAACCTGCTTTAATTGAAAAAACTATATTACTTGCTAAAATTTAGAAAGAGTCTAATTAAAAATATTTTCAGGAGGAATTATGAAAAAATTTGATATTTATTTAGCAAATCTCTGGGCTTTAAACGTAAAATTACATAATTTACACTGGTTTGTTGAAGGCCCCACCTTCAAAGCCACTCACGAATACTTAGAACACCTCTATGATTTGGTCTTTGAACGCCTCGACGAAACCGCTGAAGTTCAGAGACAGCTCGGCGAAATGCCCAAGGCCAGCATGAAAGAATATTTAGAGCTGACCACCGTCAAAGAGCGTGAAGACAAGATGCTCAAGAATCTCGACGCTATCAAGATCGCTTATGAAGATTTCAAAGCTCTGTCCGACTTGGCCTTAGAGATCCGTGAAGAAGCTGACAAAGAAGACAACTTCCTCGTCGCCAACCTCATGGAAGATGATTACACTCTTTACAAGAAAGAGCTGTGGTTCATGGAGATGATGCTGAAATAAGTTAACCTCTGAATATAATCTAAAAAGGGATTAGAATTTCTAATCCCTTTTTATTTATCAAAAACTAATTCGAATTGACTTGTTCTAATAGTTTGTCCACATCTTGATGATAGCTCTGGTATAGCTCTTGTAATTTGTGATTGATTTCGATCAAACTATCTCTTTCTGTTGTGAGTTCGCTGATTCGCTGCTTGCGATTCTCTATCTCAGCTTCGGTCTGATCTAATTCCTGTCGCAGTCTAGCACGTGCTTTGAGCATCTCTTCATCAGCTAAGCGTTCAGCTTCTGCCAAAATGTTCTTGGCTTCTAAGCGAGCTTCACGCAACAGTGAATGATAATCGGCGGCTGAATCTTCTGACTCAGTACTTTCTTTTGCTTGATCAGTGCTAATTGCTTCTGCGGAATGCTCTGACTTGCCATTTGTTTGTGACTCTAATTCTGCTTTGTACTCCTCTAATTGTGAGTCCTTATATCCCACAACTTGATCGTACATTTGACGTGACAGAGCTTGAATCTCTTTGAACATCTTCTTCAATTTCTCAGAGACGTCTTGAGGATCGAGCCCACCTATAGTCTTGTGCTCGAACTTCAACTGTTCTATTTGCTCAGCTAATTTCAATTCGTAGGTGCTATAAAACTTGCTGCTTTCATCTTGCTCTTTCGCAGCAGATTCTAGATCGCTAGCAGTGTCATCACTGTTCAGCGGCAGAGAATATTCTGATTTATTCTCACTGGGTACGGGATACTTATCAGCAACATCTGCTAACAATTCATCGATCTCACTTCGCTTTTCCTGTTGATTTTCAGTCAACTTTTCACTCATCTCAGTTCCCCTTTTGTTCTGCTATCCTTTTGGTCAATACCTGCGGCAAGACTTGTTGTATTTCCGCGAAACGAGGTATATCACAATTGATGATGCTCGCTAGGTCGTGTATCTCGTGTTTAAGAGTATCTACATCAGATTGCTGGCGTACGATGAAAATTTTGCCGTGAGCTGTACTGTCGACAGATTCTTGATCCAAAGATAATTCTTCGAACATCTTCTCACCAGGTCTAAGGCCGATAAAATCTATAGGTACATCGATATCAGGTTTGAGACCCGAAAGTTTGATCATAGAACGGGCGAGATCAACAATCTTGACTGGCTCTCCCATATCGAGCACGAAGATCTCACCGCCCTTAGCTAAGGCACCAGCCTGTAAAACCAGACGTGAAGCTTCTGGGATGGTCATGAAGTAACGCTTGATATCAGGATGGGTGACAGTAACACGTCTCTCCTCTTTGATCTGCTTTGTGAAGAGAGGTACAACACTGCCTGATGAACCAAGTACATTACCGAAACGAACCGCCGCAAATTTGGTATTAGGATATTTTTCATCCATCAAAATGGTGGTGATCATCTCTGCAATACGTTTGGTTGAACCCATGACATTGGTGGGATTGACGGCTTTGTCAGTAGAAATTAGGACAAAAGAATCCGACTGATACTTGCCGGCCATGTCAGCGACATTCCAGGTTCCAAATATATTGTTTTTCACTGCATCGCAGGGACTATCTTGCATCAAGGGGACATGCTTATGTGCTGCAGCATGGAAAACATAATTAGGTTTTAGGTCAGAGAAAAGTTGCTCTAAACGATCTTGATCACGCACTGAACCGATCTGTACCAGCAAGTTGAGATCGGTACCATAACGATGTTTGAGTTCCTGCTGTAGATCGTAGACATTGTTCTCATACACATCGAAGAGCACAAGCTGTTTGGGGTGGAATTTCGCTACCTGTCTGGCGATCTCTGAGCCGATAGATCCACCACCACCAGTGATCAATACTACTTTATCACGCAAAGAGTTGGCGATAGAATTCAGGTCTAATTTTACTGGCTCGCGTCCGAGTAAGTCTTCGATCTGCACTTCACGCACATCACCTAGATTGACACTACCTTCAATGATCTCAGGTATGCCAGGGACAATATGCACCTTAGCTGAAGTCGTATGACAGATATCGATGATCTCCTTGATCTGACCTTTTGAGGCACGCGGAATAGCGATGATGATCTCATCGATTTTGAGGCGTTCGACTAAACGTTTGATGTCATGTCGATTGCCGAGAACAGGCACTCCTCTGCTCTTGTAAGTCTGGGTATAGGGGTTGTCGTCGACGATGGCTACTGGTTTACGCAATGTCTGTCTAGTCTGTAATTCGTTGATGAGCTGAGCACCAGCCTTGCCGGCACCTACGACCAATACGCGTATTACATGCGGTTTCACACCATGATTATCCTTCGCTGACTGAATACTTGTAGTCACATGTAGCGAATACCATTTATAGATAGCACGTATCGCTAAACTCAAGGTTGAAAACAGGAAGAAATAGAGGACATTGACTGAATAAGGTGCACGGCTCAAACCAATTAATTGTTGTGCAGCAAGGGTACCGAGGGTCTGTATCAACACGGCTGAGGGGATGATGAGCATCTGTTGGACGCCAGCAAATACCCACATCTGATCATATGCACCTGTGAAATGAAAAGCAATCAATGCCAGTATCGGATAGACAAACCAGTAGGCTTTAAGGTGATCTATATAATCCACCGGAATAATGCCATCGAAACGGATATACATGGCTGCGATAATCGACAGCAATGAAGAGAGCGCGTCATATGCAACCAAAAAAGTTTTTTTGGCACTTAAAACACGAGCAGATTTAAACATATTTTCCTCGGCAGAATTATTCGGCGTCGGCCTTCGCTTCTACTTGTTGCATATCTAGTTCGTAGGCATCATTGAGATCCGTCAACAATAGATCGATATCGATACCATGCACCATGCAAGCTTGCTCCAAAGTTTCACCGTGTGCGAGCATACAGCCGATGCAGTGTAAACCGTGAGCATAGAAAATAGGGATCAAATTCTCATCCATCTCAAGGACATCGATAATCAGCATATCTTTTTTAATTTTAGACATATATCCCTCCTAAATTTGACTCTTAACAATATACAATGTTATCCATCAATATACGAATTTTATTTGATTTCTCTTTTTTCTTTATCCGTGAAAATCAGTTTCTGATCTTCTTTATTATAATCTACCGCAACTGTTCTTATATCTCTTAATTTGCCTGAGAGCAAAAGATCCGATAGCGGGTCTTCCACTTGACGCTGGATAGTTTTACGCAGCTTGCGAGCTCCATATTGTTGACTGTAGCCGCTATCAGCCAAATATTCTTTAGCAGCATCACTGAAAGTGAGCTCGAGATTTTGCTCGGCAGCTGAGCTATTGACTTCTGCTAACATCAACTCGACTATTTCACGTATATCCTCTTTGCTCAATTCGTGGAAAACTATGATCTCATCGATACGGTTGAGGAATTCGGGACGGAACATCTCACGCAAAACACCCTGTACGCGTTCTTCGAGAGCGATGTGTCCTGTAGCACCGAAACCAAAACCATGGTTATTGAGAGTGGTGCCAGCATTGGATGTCATGATGATTACAGTATTCTCAAAATTAACTACGCGACCTCGTGAATCAGTTAAACGTCCATCATCTAAAATCTGCAAGAGGATATTGTAGACATCGACATGAGCCTTCTCGATTTCGTCCAAAAGTATGACACTGTAAGGTTTGCGACGAATCTTTTCAGTCAATTGACCTCCATCATCATAACCCACATAGCCAGGGGGCGAACCTATCAATTTGCTGACGGTATGCGCCTCCATATATTCAGACATATCCAATCTTACCAAAGCATCTTCAGTATCGAATACGGTTGCACTCAAGGCCTTGACGAGTTCAGTCTTACCTACACCCGTAGGTCCGACAAAGAGGAAGGAAGCCGGCTTGTTGTGACGACCTAAACCAGCACGTTTGCGGCGAATAGCGCGGCTGACTGCGTTTACAGCTTCGTCTTGACCCACGACACGCGCATGTAGACGTTCTTCTAAGTGCAACAACTTATCTGTTTCTTTCTCAGTGATATCTTTGACTGGTATGCCCGTCCACATCTCTACTACTTGCGCGATCTCCGCTTCCCCGATCTCGACAGGTTGGCAGAGTTCTCGCAATTTATCCAGATTGAGCTGCTCTCGCATCTCGTTAGATTTCAATTCAGCGTCGCGCTCATAGAATTCCATCTTTTTCGCTTCTTCTTGATTGTCTTTCTGAGACTCCAATAATTTTTGACGCTCTTCTTTGATCTCTTTGATGCGATCTTCTGCCCTCTTAATCTCTACTAACACTTTATTATCTAAATTGACACGTGAACCCGCCTCGTCTAATAGGTCGATAGCTTTGTCTGGCAGATAACGTTCATGTATGTAGCGTGTTGACAGGCGAACAGCTGCACGCAGAGCTTCCTCGGTATATTTCACATAATGATGTTTTTCATAGTAATCTACTATGCCGTGTAAAATGTCTAGAGTCTCTGCTGCTGAAGGTTCATCGACCAGCACTTTTTGGAAGCGACGTTCGAGTGCACTATCTTTTTCAATAAAACGACGGTACTCATCGAGCGTTGTAGAACCGATCAATAACAATTCACCTTTAGCTAGCGCTGGTTTCAGTATATTGGCAGCGTTCATCGCACCTTCAGCATCACCTGCACCCATGATATTGTGTAATTCATCGATCACCAAAATCACATTGCCAGCTCTTCTAGCATCGTCCACCACGCCCTTGACTCGGCTCTCAAATTGTCCACGAAAATGCGTGCCAGCTAACATAGCAGTCATATCGAGTAGGTATACTCGTTTGTCTAATAACTTAGCAGGCACTTGTCCTTCAACGATCTTCATCGCCAATCCCTCAGCGATAGCTGTTTTACCTACACCAGGCTCACCGACTAAGGCGGGATTATTTTTGGTGCGACGATTGAGTATCTGTACGACTCGACGCAATTCCTGATCACGGCCGACGATGCGGTCAATCTCGCCTTTACGTGCACGATCAGTCAGATCTGTGCCGAATTGATCTAAAAATTTATTGCGCTGCTTCTTTTTCTTCGGCAATTGACCGCCACCCACAGCTGCGCCTTGCATGGTTTGAGATTCTACAGGAATCTCTGGGCTATCGACATCAGCTTCTTCGCTTTCATGCTGTGTGTCGGCATCCATATGTAGATCTGCCGACAAATTGGCTAAAGCTCCATCGTCCATCATCTGACGAATCATCTCTAGTGGCGAAGAATCACCCATGGAAGTCAACATCTGATTCATACGCTCTTGAATAGTATCGACATTCTCTGCGGTGATGCCGGCTTGTTCTAGCATTTTGTCTACACCGCCGATCTTATTCTTCAGTGCACACTTTAGACAGATTCCTTTATTTACTTGTTCACCGTTTTCTACGCTTGTGGTATAGATGACGGCGGCATTCTCTTTACAGATTTCACACTTTGACATTATTTTCTCCAATCCCAACTACTTGAGATGTTCTCGATTCAGAATATATTTCAAATACTTACCGGTATAGGAACCTTCTACCTCAGCGACTTGTTCGGGAGTTCCGCTAGCTATTAAGCGACCGCCAGCACTACCTCCCTCCGGTCCTAAATCCACAATATAATCTGCCGTTTTGATCACGTCGAGATTATGTTCTATAACCAAAACAGTATTATTATATTCTACCAAACGTTGCAAAATATCTATGAGGCGATGCACATCAGCAGTATGCAGACCAGTTGTGGGTTCATCGAGGATATAGAAGGTGTTGCCTGTCTGACGTTTAGAGAGTTCACTTGCTAACTTGACACGTTGAGCCTCTCCGCCCGATAACTGCGTCGAAGGCTGTCCTATTTTTACATAACCTAAGCCCACATCAACTAGGGTCTGTAGTTTTCGTTGTATACGGGGTATATTTTCAAAAAACACTAAGGCTTCATCGATGGTCATATCTAACACATCGGCGATATTCTTACCCCTATAGGTCACTTCCAAAGTCTCACGATTATAGCGTTTGCCATGACAGACATCACAGGTGACAAACACATCTGGCAGGAAATGCATCTCTATCTTATTAACACCATCACCCTTACAGGCTTCACAACGTCCACCCTTGACGTTGAAGCTAAAACGTCCAGGCTTGTAACCACGCACGCGCGCCTCTTCTGTAGCGGTGAATAGCTGGCGGATATCATCGAATACTCCTGTGTAAGTAGCCGGATTTGAACGCGGCGTGCGACCGATGGGAGATTGATCGATGGCTATCACCTTGTCGATGCTTTCATGCCCGCTCAGCTGTGCTAATTGCGAATGCCTTTTGTGTCCTAATTCTGCCTGTAGGGTGGGCAATAATAAGCCATTGACCAAGGAGCTCTTACCCGAACCAGATACGCCGGTGACGGCGATAAAAGTGGCTAGAGGTAAATTTACAGTGATATCTTTGAGATTATTTTGCCGACAGTGACTGATGGTCAAAATATCGCCACTGCCTGGGCGACGATGTACCGGCACCTCGATGCGACGCTTACCTGAGAGATATTGTCCAGTCAACGACTCAGCGCAAGCTGCTATATCTTCTGGCCTACCCTGAGCTACGATCTCACCGCCAAACTCACCAGCTCGTGGCCCAATATCAATCACATGATCTGCTTCCCAGATGGTTTCTTCATCGTGTTCGACCACTATCACTGTATTACCCATATCACGCAGACGCTTGAGTGTATTGAGCAGTCTGCCATTATCTCTCTGATGTAAACCGATACTCGGTTCATCTAGGATGTAGAGTACACCAGTCAGTCCCGAACCAATTTGAGTAGCTAGACGGATACGTTGAGCCTCACCACCTGACAAGGTCGAAGCAGTACGACTTAAGGTCAGATAGTCGAGACCTACTTCCAAGAGAAAACGCAGCCGTTCTGACACTTCACGTAATATTGGAGTCGCAATTTTCTCCTGATAAGGAGAAAACTGTAGATTACGGATGAAGTCATCAGCTTCCGCAATTGTCAATTGAGTGAACTCATAGATATTGAGTCCACCAATTGTGACTGACAATGCTTCTGGTTTTAGACGCGATCCATTGCAGTGTGAGCAAGGCTTAATACGCATATAGCGTTGATAGTATTCGCGTATTTCATTGGAGTTTGACTCCATATAACGCTTCATCAGCGTAGGGATTACCCCTTTCCAATCAGAGCGATAATTTTTTCCACGATTATAACGACTACGTGAGGTATCTACGGCAAGTTTTTCTTTATCGTTACCATAGAGAATTATCCGCTTGATGTTATCGGGTAAATCTTTATAAGGTGTATCCAAAGAAAACTTATAATGTTTGCTCAGCGCTTCGATAAATCCACGCACCCAAGTTGTTTCGTCTGCGAAATTAAAGCCTGAAATCTGAATTGCTCCCTCATTGATCGATAGATCTTCGTTGGCGATTATGGTATCAGGATCAACCTCTTCTAATTGTCCGATGCCGAGACAATGTGGACAAGCACCGAAGGGATTGTTGAAGGAAAACAGACGTGGTTCTATCTCCCCGATATTGATATCGCAATCGGGGCAAGCAAATTTAGACGAAAATAAACTTTCTCGCTTCTCTTCCTCTGGGGGTTGTATCTCCACAAGGACCAGACCATCAGCCAAACCCAGAGCTATCTCTAAAGAATCTGTCAAGCGAGTATGGATATTATCGCGCAAGACCAGGCGATCTATGATGATTTCTAAATTGTGTTTGATGTTTTTGGCAGGGCGAAAATCTTCAGGGAGCTCATCGAGCAAGAGTATCTCACCATCTAAGCGTGCACGGATATATCCCTGCGCGTGAAATTTTTGTAGCAGCTTGACGAATTCACCCTTACGACCACGCACCACTGGAGCCATGATCTGCAGGCGTGTGCCTTCGGGATATTTATTCAAGCGATCGATCATTTGATCGACAGTCTGCTGCTCGATGATTTTGCCGCATTTCGGACAATGAACTGTGCCAGCTCGTGCATACAGCAGACGGAGATAATCGTAAATTTCCGTGACTGTTCCCACAGTAGAACGCGGATTCTTAGAAGTCGTCTTTTGATCTATGGCAATAGCCGGTGAAAGTCCATCGATTTGATCGACATCAGGCTTTTCCATCTGTCCTAGAAACTGACGGGCATACGAACTCAAAGATTCGACATAGCGACGCTGTCCTTCAGAATATATGGTGTCGAAGGCCAGAGAAGACTTGCCTGAGCCCGAAAGTCCTGTGAGAACAACTAATTTATCGCGCGGAATAACTACATCTATGTTCTTTAGATTATGTTCCCTGGCACCGATGATTTTAATTGAATTATTTGTTTTGATAAAAAGCTCCTATGCTGCCTTTAAAGCTGGACATAATGTATACGGAATTGACAATTGTTCGTAGGGTAAACTGAAAAGATTATCGCCGAACATAATTGTCCCCTGCAAGTAACCTTGTTTGAACCAATAGGCTCTCTGTTTAGATGTGCCATGAGTGAAGCTATCTGGTACGACTCTGCCATAAGACTGCTTTTGAAGACGGTCATCACCGATGGCCTGAGCCGCCTCTATGGCTTCGTCTATATCGTTGACATTCAAGATCTCTGCTTGTTCAGCGTGATGCGCCCAGACACCAGCGAAATAATCTGCTTGCAACTCGACTCTCACCGATATCTCATTGGCTTGCTTCTCATCCAATTGACGGCGCAGTTGATGCGATTGACCGAGCACTCCTAGGAGGTTTTGCACATGATGTCCGACTTCATGTGCCAATACATAAGCTGCAGCAAAATCCCCCGAAGCACCGTAGCGGGCTGAGAGTTCACGGAAGAACGAAAGATCGATATAGACTTTTTCATCTGCAGAGCAATAAAAAGGTCCAGTTGAGCTAGAACTGTTACCACATGCTGAACTGACATAATCGTTATAGAAAACTAGAGTCGGCTCGCGATACTGCATGCCTTCGGCTCTGAATATCTCTTTCCAGGTATCTTCTAACTCAGCCAATACTACGGATAAAAAGTCAGCTAGTTCATCTTCGCTCGCCTTAGCTAAGCGACCATCTAATTGATTGCCGCCCTGATTATCTGCTCTAGAGGGTATGTTCTTTTCTACTGAATCATCTACTGCGCTGCCCACTCCGCTGTTGTCACCACTATGACTATAACGTTCAGCCATAGTGATACGGGGAGTTTCTCCACTAGGACTTATATGAGATCTCAAGGGCGAGAAATAAAAGATACCCATCAAGACTAAAATGACTATAAGAATTCGGCGACCTAATTTAGTGGCCATCAAAACTCTGACTAGATTGAACAATAAGTAAGTACCGACGAAACCGCTCGAGCCGCCATTACGTCCCATACCCTGTTGAGTCATACCTCTGCGGTCTTCAATATTTGAGCTGCGTCTTCTTCCATTAATATCCATAAGCTACCTTTTGTATATAGTAGTATTTTTTACGCTTAATATAAAAAATCCGAATTACAGGTAACTATAATCCGGATTTGGTGACCCTAACGAGAATCGAACTCGTGATTCCGCCTTGAGAGGGCGGCGTCTTAACCGCTTGACCATAGGGCCGAATTGCAGAAGCTACTATATCAGATGTTCTGATTGAATTCAAGTAGCTTGTAGGCAATTATACCGAAAGCCATAGCCGCGTTAAGCGATTCCGCTGCACCCTGCAACGGTATGGTTATGGTATATTCTGCTAAATCTCTAGCTGCCTGGCTGATCCCATGTCCTTCATTGCCTACAACCAAGGCAAAAGAGTCTGGTGATTCAGAGATTTGCGATAACTCTACACCAGAGAGATCAGCAACAACTAATTTAATATCGAGTTCATTTAGTCGACTATATAATTCATCGATACCTGCTACACGATAAATAGGTAGATGAAACTCTGATCCCATCGCGCCTTGCTGAGCCTTGGGCGAAAAAGGATCAACAGTATTTTCAGTGATTACTACTCCTGTAAGTCCCAGAGCGTCAGCTGTACGAATAATAGTGCCACAATTGTATGGATCTGCTATATCCTCCAAAACAACTAAACGTTCACCCACACGTAATCTGTCTACTGAATGTATCGCTGGACGTTTAGCGACTACCAGTACCCCCGGTGCAGTTTTATGGGCACTTATTTCAGAGAGCAAACTCGACGGCACACGCATGCAAGGGACATCGAGGTAATTGTGTAGCAGATTATTTGCTAAGGCGGCATAAGCAGCAGCTCCACTTTGATCGTCGGAGAAAAGTACAAACTCTGGTTCGTTCACCAGAGAGCAATGACGATAACCTTCACAGACAATCAATTGACTCTTCTTGCGTCCCTGTTTGGTCTGCAATTTGCGAATCAACTTGAGCTTGGCATTGTTTTTATTGGTTGTGATGTCTAATTTTTCAAACATAGAAAAAACTCCGCTACTAGAGCGGAGTCAGATTAAGCATTTTTGACTTGATCACACAAGCTAGTGAAACCTTGCTTGTCGTTGACTGCCATCTCTGCGAGCATCTTACGATCGATCTCGATGCCAGCTACTTTGAGACCGTGCATCAGCTTGCTGTAGCTGAGACCGTTGGTACGAGCAGCAGCATTGATACGGCTGATCCAGAGTCTACGGAAATCACGTTTTTTCCTGCGGCGATCACGGTATGCATAGTTACCAGATTTCAGAACTTGTTGATTGGCTACTTTGAACAATTTGCTTTTGCGTCCGAAATAGCCCTTAGCCATCTTCAGGATTTTTTTATGTCTCTTATGGGCTCTTACGCCTCTCTTAACTCTTGCCATCGGTAACCTCCTTATTTATACGGTAATAAAGCTTTGATTCTCTTAGCATCTGTGGGGCTGGCTACAGTGGTACCACGCAGATTACGGGTACGCTTAGCTGATTTTTTGGTCATGATGTGACCTTTGAAGGCTTGAGCACGCTTCACTTTACCAGTACCGGTTACCTTATATCTTTTTTTCGAAGAACTGTGCGACTTTTGTTTTGGCATAAAAACTCTCCCTTCTTATTTCTTATTGTCTTTGTTAGGCGATATATACATAACCATGTGACGTCCTTCGACCAGTGGACGGCGATCGATCACACCAGCATCACCAACTTTGGCAGCGAAATTTTCCATCACTGCATATCCTTGGTTTGTATAGGCCATCTCACGACCACGGAAGCGAATCACAACTTTGACTCGATCACCATTACTCAAAAATCTCAGAGCATTCTTGACCTTGACTTGTGTATCGTGTTCTTCTGTAGTCAATTTAATCTGTACTTCTTTGACTTCAGTAACCTTTTGTTTTTTACGTGCTTCACGTTCACGTTTTTTCTGTTCAAAGGCATACTTACCGTAATCCATGATGCGACAGACTGGGTTCTGAGGATTGGCTGAGATCAAGACTAAGTCTAATCCAGCTTCTTCAGCTTGATCGAGAGCTCTGTCCGTAGGGACAACACCGACCATCTCACCTTCTTCATCGATTAATCGCACCTGATTGAATCTGATGTCTTCATTGATCAGATGACCTTTGCGCTTAGCTATGTTACACCTCCTAAAATTAAAAAAAGCGGTTTTATTCCGCTCTCACACATTTAGATCAACAATCACTGGTCTTGATGATAATGTAACCTCTTCACGCTAGTTTGAGGTGAGATCGGAATCTACTTTACTTAGAACATTATAGTCAAAAAAATCTACTTGTCAAAAGTATTTTCTTGTCTTGTATATAAAAGGGTTGATCGTATTTGATCAACCCTATCTACATAAAATTATTTCTTAGCAGGTACCAGCTTCAGCTCAGCGAAACGCGGCATGCCATCGCGATACACCAAATCTAATTCGCCCTGAATCAACGGCAGTGCATAGTCGATGAAATCTTCCTTCACATAGTTGCCTTCGTCGTTGATCCACTCTAAAGGAACTGTTTTCTCAGTGTTGGCGACCTTCTCCAACGGCAGATGAATGTACTTGCAACTGTATCCTGATTTATCT
Source organism: Bacillota bacterium (assembly GCA_023388605.1). Lineage (GTDB taxonomy): Bacteria > Bacillota > Clostridia > Saccharofermentanales > DTU023 > JAEWER01. The sequence continues at coordinate 753 of JAEWFX010000049.1, read as the reverse complement.
TCACGTTCGAAGGCGATCATGATGTCAGTTTTGCCAGCTAAAGCGGCTTTGACTGCCTCGCTGCCTGCATTGAAAGCTTCTTCGACATCAGTCTTAGATGCGATATGAGCAGCACAGCGTTGCATCAAGGAGAACTCGATGGCACGCACTTTGACATCCATCTGATCTTGAATGTAATCCTTGAGCACACCAGCAGCACCACCTAGCTGTTTGTGGCCGAAAGAATCTACTTTAACTGAACCTAAGAGTTCCGGTAAGAATTTTCCGTCCTTGGTCTGAACTCCTTCGGAGATACAGAGCAAGACCTTTTTCTTCTCAGCATAGATACGCTTGATATCAGCCATTACCTTGTCGAGATCGAATTCGCGTTCTGGCAGATAAATCAAATCTGGTCCATAACCGTACTTGCTCGCCAGTACAGAGGCAGCGGTCAACCAACCAGCATGACGTCCCATAATCTCAACTACAGCGACCATTCCTGTATCGTAGACAGTAGAGTCGAGATAGATCTCAGAGATGGTTGTAGCGATGTAGCGAGCTGCCGAAGCGAAACCAGGGCAGTGGTCAGTGCCGTAGAGGTCGTTGTCGATGGTTTTGGGTACACCGATTACACGGCACTCATAATTTTGTGATTGTAGATATTTGGAAACCTTATTGCAGGTATCCATTGAGTCATTGCCGCCGTTATAGAAGAAATAGCGGATATTGTACTTTTTGAAAACTTCTAGGAGACGACGATAATCTGTGTCGTCC
>JAEWFX010000048.1 GCA_023388605.1 Bacillota bacterium | reverse complement strand
TACGATTGGCAAAACCTACTAATGGCATTTTGTTCAGGAAACTGCTAGCTGAGTTCAAAAACAAATTAAGTCCAAAATTTATAGCAATAAACAAAAATATAAAGACCAGTATGCCGATGAAGTTATGAGCTATGCCGTCGACAAGACTTTTGGCAAATTGTTCTGGCACACTACTGCTCGGCTGAGCATGCACGATCAAGTTTTGCTGCAGCTGCGGTACGATGCCGAGATCGCTCAAAATCTGATTGGTGGATTGCTGATTCTGCTGTGAAGTGACAACTTTATTTACCATCTGTGCCCTACTAGAATCACTGACTAATAGAGTTGTCAATAATTCTGTGACACGACTGGTCAAGAGACCTGCGACCACAAAAGAAATCGTAGCAACAAATAGACCTGCTACCATACGCAGCGCTCCTCTGAACCAACCCATGGTGACAACACCGATAACTGTTCCTACTAAAAGAAGATCAATAATCATCTGTTCACCTAATTATTTCCGTTTTCAGATGGTAACGGAGTTCCCTCCGAACCAGAATCTGTATCAGGTTGCGGATCGGGTTCCGGTTGTGGATCGGGCTCTGGCTGAGAATCTAAATCAGGCTCTACAGAATAATCCTGCTTCTCATCTTGACTATCGACGTCAGTGCTGTTGTCAAAACTACTATCGGAACCTTCATAGTATGGCTCATAGCCTGTGTCATTGTAGTTACTATCAGAGTCATAACTGATTACATCCTGAGAACTATTAGGTGCACCGGGTATTTCTGGTACTGGATCAAAATCGAAAGTTTTGCCATAGATAAACTTCTGCACCTCCGGTATGATGCTGTTAAAATCACAGAGCAATACCCACATATCATCCATGTACGGACGTGAAAATTCTGCAGACGGCACAATCATTCGCTCAATTTTCTCACCGAGCAGAGGAAGCGAAGACTGAATAATACCCATAATCTCGTTATTGCTTAAGTTGGTAGAGACATTGCCCAGAGCTTCACTTATCAATTTCAAAGCAGTCACAGCATCTGCTTTTCTAAACTTGTCATACATGGCCTGTATAACTTCTTGTTGACGTCCCATACGGTCGAAATCACCATTACCTGTCGAACGGTTGCGAGCATAAGCGACCGCCTGTCGACCATTGAGCACTTGTTTACCAGCACGCGGCAGAGTCGAGACCTCAGGAGTACTAGTAAATGTATTGTTCAGTCGACCGATAATATCATTGGTAATATCTAAAACTTCAGGAGATACATTGATCTCAATACCTCCTAAAAGATCGACTAACTCTTCCATCTTACGCATATTGACCATGACATAGCGATCGATTTTGATACGTAAATTTGCATAGATGGTCTCCATCAACAACTGCGGGCCACCATAGACATTGACGTGGGTAAGCTTATCGTTTTCACGACCAGGAATATTGACTAACATGTCACGTTGCAGAGAGGTCAACTTGATCTTCTTCTGCACTTGGTCAATGGTCAAAATCATCATCGAGTCGGTACGTTCATTCAAGGCTTCCATATCGCGTGAATCTACGCCCAACAATAAAATATTGGTGATCTCTTTATTGTAAGGCACCTTGGCGTCATGTTTTTGTTTGCTCAACTCATGGACAGCTAGATCAGGCGATGTGCGTTTGATTTTACCGAGAGTATTAGCCCACAGATAACCGAAACTACAAGCCAAAATCGTGATAAAGGCTAAAACTATGCAGCTGGCGACTAAAAAAGGTGATAAACGATGATGTTTTCTGGCTGTTGTCGGCAACTCTGCAGTATATTCATTGCTTTTAGCGGATACCATAGCTCCTGATCGAGCTGAAGTAGCTGGTTTCTTCTCAGCCTTAAAGGCCTTAGCGGACTTAGCAACCTTTTTCACAGGACGACTTGCTGGCTTAAGAGATGAAACTTGATTTCTCTCACTCTGCTTGTTGCGAGCAGCAGCTGATGTTCTCTTGATGACTGGCTTATCTGCCTGCGTACTATTGGCACTATAAACATGATCAGCAGCTTGGGGCTCAGCATTGGAATCGCTAGCAACACGTACTCGTCGCATCTTTTGTGGCGGCAACTCTTTCGGAGTCTCCTCAGGATGATAGATTCGCTTAGATTTGAGAGGCGGTCTCTTTTGTTCTAAATCTTTATTGAAGCGTTCAGGACGACGAACCTTATTATTGCGCAGGACAATATTATTCTGCTTGCGATGCTCTTCTGATTCCTCGTAGCGTTTTTCATTCAGCTGATTGAAACGATTGATCAAATCACTGACTGAATTGACAGCTTTATCAGCTTCTTGCTTGAAATTATCCCTATCTTTATCCATTTCCCTTCCTCTATTCATCATATCCACGCGGATTTTGCTGTTGCCAACGCCAAGTATCTCTGCACATATCTTCTAGAGATTTCTCCGTCTGCCAATTGAATAATCGCTTTGCCTTGCTGGCATCAGCATATGAGGCAGCGATGTCACCAGCACGGCGCGGTGCAAATTCATAAGGAACCACTACTTGATTTATTTCTGCGAATGTATTCACTAAATCTAAAACACTGTAACCCTTACCTGCGCCTAAATTGACAGCAGTCACTCCTGCTCCCTGTTCAAAACTATAATTCAAGGCTGCCACATGTCCTTTGGCTAAATCTACAACATGAATATAATCACGTACACCCGTACCGTCTGGAGTGTCGTAATCATTGCCGAAAATGCTCAACTTCTCGAGTTTACCTATAGCTACCTGTGAAATATAAGGCATCAAATTATTCGGGATACCCTGGGGATCTTCGCCGATCATGCCACTGGCATGTGCTCCAACTGGATTGAAGTAACGCAACATAATCACCGACATTTCTGGGTGAGCCACTGCTACATCCTGCATGATCTGTTCGATCATCAGCTTAGTCCAACCATATGGATTGGTACAGAATAGCGGAGCATTTTCAGAGATAGGAACACTTTCTGGCACACCGTAAACAGTGGCAGAAGAGCTGAACACAAAAGATTTAGTGCCGAATTCCTGACATAGCTCTAACAAGGTCAAAGCACTATCAAGATTATTGCGATAATAGGCTAGAGGCTTACGCACTGACTCGCCCACTGCCTTGAAGCCAGCAAAATTAATAACCGCATCAGGGCGATAATCCACAAATACTTCTCGCATAACATCACGATCAGTGATATCTGCTGTAACCAGGCGAGGTTTGCTGCCTGTGATCTGTTGCAGGCGATCCACCACTTGCGGCTTGCTGTTGCTGAAATCATCGACGATCAGGTAGTCAAAACCAGCCGAACTCAATTCAACACAAGTGTGACTACCGATATAGCCTGCTCCTCCAGCAACTAATATCTTTTTGCTCATATTTTCTCCTCAGTCGCCGAAATAATCTCTGACGACCTGTTTGCGATTACACTAAGCATAAATTGCTGAAATTGTGATAATTAACTATTATCTGCTAATTGCTCAATCAATTGTCCATAAATATCTGTGTATTTCGAACGCCAATTAGCGACAAATATCTCAGCTTGTTCGCGATTAGGAACATTTAATTCTAACTTGATTACAGAAAATTTGCCATTGTGATGACCCAGACGCACCACCCAGCCCTGCTTTGAGTCGGGCATAAAATCAGCTATCAACTCCTCTACAGTCTGAGTTTCTTCTTCTAAAAATTGCCGAAGATATGCCTGGATGGGTTGAGGCAACTGATGACGCAGCGTGGTCAAAACTGCTTCTCCTTTACTAGTTATATCGATACGGGGGAGCAGATTACCATTGATATCTCGACGTTTTTCGTCATGGCGGGTTGTTTCACTGAGCAGGTCTTCTGCCAACAAAGAAGCTAGTGCCTCACTGGCTTGAAAAAAATCTGCATACAGAGACTTGACGGCATATTCTTTGAGTTCCTCTGCTGTCAGACCTGGACGTAATTGAGCCAGCGACATCAGGATCAACTGCACATCTGGCATTGCTAATCTGTCCATCATTGCTCCATCTTCACAAACTGATTTTGATATAAATCGTAGTACGCGCCACGTTTCTGCAGTAATTCTTCATGCGTACCACTCTCGATAATTGTACCATCGTCGATCACTAAGATGCGATCTGCACTCTCTATAGTAGATAAGCGATGAGCGATGACAAAGGAGGTCCTGCCTTGAAGAATCCTATCAATAGCTCTTTGAATCTGTTTCTCAGTCTCTGTGTCAACTGAAGATGTGGCTTCATCAAGAATTAAAATCGAAGGATCGGCCAACAAAGCTCTGGCAAATGAAACTAATTGTTTTTCGCCCGTCGACAGACGATTGCCACCCTCTCCAACTAAGGTATCGTAGCCGTTCTCCAATCTGCTGATGAAATCGTGAGCAAAAACAGACTTCGCTGCTTCTATCACCTCTTCTAAAGTTGCTTCTGGTTTGGCGTAACGGATATTGTCTGCGACAGTGCCTGCAAACAAAAAGGGATTTTGTAAAACATAGCTGAGATGACTGTAGAGCCAATTGAGAGGTAGCTCTCGTATATCGTGCCCATCTATCGTAATTTTGCCCTGCTGAGGTTGATAGAAACGACAGATCAAATTGACCAGCGTACTCTTACCTGCACCCGTCTCTCCGACGATAGCGATAGTAGAACCTTCAGGAACATCCAGATTAAAGGAACTCAGAATCTGTTCGCCTTTGACATAACTGAAATCAACATCTTGAAAGGATACAGCACCTCGCATCGGCGGCCAAGGCTCTTTGCCTTCACCGTCTTTGACTCCATAGCGTTCTAATACTTCAGGTTCGTCCTTGATCAGAACTGGCTCTGTCAACAGATCGACAATGCGCTCCGAATTTGTATGAATAATCTGTAGTGAACGTGTCATTTCAGATAGATAACCCAGTGGCCAGCTGAGATTATTAGCATAGAGAAAAACCGCATAGATGGTACCAAGCTCCGTGAAAGAATCAGGTAATTTACCTGCTTCGTAGAGCACAAAACAAGATACTAGATATCCCATACAGACACCCACTGGCATAATCAAGGTGGTCAGCCACTCTGAAGCCAGAATTTTCTTTTGCATCTTCTCAGCCAAGACCGAGAATTCACGTCGATTCAGTTCTCCCCTATTCAGTGTCTTGAGCGACATCGCACCGTGAACTGTCTCACTGAAAGATGAGGTTATCTCAGAATTCAGCTTGCGCGTATCGCGTTGTAAAGGCAAAACTCTGCGACGTATATAAAAAGAAAAACAGCCGACCAGCAAGCTGCTCGCCGTGATGATCAAACCCCATTTTAGACCTAGAGTGTAAACGACGATAACGCACAAAACGATGTAGGTGACAGTATGAAAAACCTCTATTAATCCCCAGCACAAAGTCTCAGTTAATATGCCTACATCACTGATAACTCGCGCTAAGATATAACCAGGTGAAACACGATCAAAATATGCTATATCTAATCTATGTAAGTGTTTCATCATGGCGGAGCGTATGTTGAAGGCAAGCTCTGTCTCCAGTATACCGGTGTAGTAAATAAAAGCATAAGTACTTAGCGCCATACACACTGGGAATAGGAACATGATAGCGAATGTCGGTATGACCCTATCCATATTTCCTGGGATAATGATATTGTCGACTACGTAGCGTATATAAAGTGGATAACAAGTCTCTATAACCGGCCAAGACATACCACCTAAAATCATAAAGAGGAGAACTTTTGTCCGTGGCTTGCCCGCCTGCCATAAAGTTTTGAATAGACGGCCGCGTATACGCTCCTCATTAACTTGATCTTTTATCTCTCTAGACATAATTACTCTCTCTGTTGTAATGCGTAGATCTTGCTGAATAAGCCAGCTGACTGCAGCAAGGTAGCCGGCGAGTCAAACTCTGTGATCTCGCCATCCTTAATCACTGCTACACGATCACATTCCAGCAAGGTAGCGATACGATGTGAAACAATAATGGTCGTCTTATCCTCACTCTCACGTGATAACTCAGATCGCAAAGCCTTATCGGTAGAGGTATCTAAGGCTGACAACGAATCATCGAAGATGTTGATAGGACAATCACGCATCAAGGTGCGGGCAATAGCAATACGCTGTTTCTGACCACCTGAAAGCGTAACCCCTCGCTCACCTACCATAGTTTCATAACCGGCGGTAAAATCCTCGATATCTTCAGCGATCTTAGCCATAGCTGCATATTTTTTGACTTCACTGTCTGAAGCCTCAGGGTCAGTGATACGTATATTATCTTCGATACTGCGTGAGAAAATGTATGGCTCTTGTAAATTGAAACCGATCTGTTCTCGCAAACATTGCCTATTGATCTCTGAGGAAGGCATGCCATCAAAATAAATCTCACCTGAGCTCGGATAGAATAACTTTTGCAACAATAAAAGCAAAGTAGTCTTGCCTGAGCCGGTCGGTCCTAAAATCCCTACAGTCTCACCACTCTTGATATGCAGATCGATATCTTTCAATACAGTGTGTTCACTGTTGGGATAACAAAAAGATACACCGCGAAACTCGATCTCACCCTTTAATTTTATCGATGACAAATGGCTCTCATCAGGTTCTGACTTAGATTGCATGATGTCTTGTAGACGACCATATGAGATAACCACTTTACTGGCATCACCGATGGTACGAGCCACATTACGCATGGTGAACGAATTGCGTTCACCGTAAACTAGAAACGCCAACATAACTCCCAGACTCAATCTACCAGAGATGACGCTGACCGTACCGACCCAAAAAATAAGTATTTGCTGAGTGTAGGTGATTAGGTCTGAAAGCGTCCAAAAATTGGCCATCTTAGAAAAAGAGACAAAGCCATATTCTCGGAATTCTCGATTCATCTCGCTAAATTTTTGATGCTCTCGCTCAGATTGTCCGAGCACAGTTACCACGCGAATTCCAGTCAAAAACTCTTGCACTATATTTGAAAGACGACCCTCTGCTTCATCCCAGTCACGAAATGTTTTCACCCGCGTGCGACCATAGCGAACACATGACCATATGACGAAGGGCATGAAGATCAGCGAAGTCATCGCCAACAAAATGTCGTAGCTGAAGACGATCACTAAGCTCACTGCGATCTCGAACGATAGCACCACCACTTCGAAAAACTGATTGCTGACAAATCTATGGATAGTATCTACATCCGAGGTACAGCGCTGGATGGTATCCCCACTCTCAGCCTGTACAAACCAAGACATCGGTAAGCTCTGCAATTTTGAGTATAGTTGTCGACGCATTTTGAGCGTACCTTGCTGCGAAAACAAGTTGCGAAAACGGTTGTAATAAACTCTCAGCACCGCCTCACTCAAAGCCACCAACATCATCGCCAGCACTAAATAGATGACGATACGACTGAATGGCAGCCTCTCATATATGCTGACTAACCACTCGGGCGA
>JAEWFX010000037.1 GCA_023388605.1 Bacillota bacterium | reverse complement strand
CAGCGTTCATCCTGAGCCAGGATCAAACTCTCATCTTATTCGTATAATGAGAGCTTTGGCTCTTATTACTTATTCTTTACTGCTGCTTTTCTAAATCGCTCCCTAGTCAATCTCTCGATCGACCTCTAGGAATTAACTTAGGCTCGTCTTCTTCTAATCTATTCAATTTTCAAGGTCCGTTGGCGCCTGCTCTCGCAAGACGCTTGACTATAGTATCAACTTAACTTTTGGTCGTCAACACCTTTTTTGCCAATTTTGCAAAAAAATCCACTTTTGTGCAATTCCATATTGTAACAACTAATTTTGTCATCAGTTTTGTGCTCATTCGCCAACTATACTTATATTGTTAAGTAGCTTTATTAATTATTTATGTACTTATTTATTTTCCATATATTACTTATACAGATTAAGAGTTATAATTAGACAATTTTATTTTGAGGAAGAGGAGAGGCAATTATGAAAAAGTCTATTCTTGCGACTTTCGTCGCCATGTGCTTTCTATTCTGTCTTTTGTATGTTGATTATGACAGAACTAAATCCTTTGCTATGGAAGGTGTTGTCGAATCCACTGATGACGCCAATGTAGCTGAAACGGATACTCCCGTTGTCGAAATTCCATCAGAAACGGCGGATACTCCTGCTGTCGAAGTTTCACCTGAAGCTGCTGATGAAGCGACCAACCCTGCCGAGGATAAAGCAACTGCTGAAGAGTCTGCTCCTGCTGCGGAAAACACTCCGGCTGTCAACAATCCTCCTACAGAAGAAGTCGATCTCAAGACAGTCGATATCAACTTCCACTTTGTCTTGATCGATGGTTATACTAATGCACGTCACGATATGCTCACTAATATGTGGCCGAACAATCCTGATTTTCTCGAAAAAGAACTAGCAAAAGTTGAACTTATCAACAGTACTACTAAACAATCCTATAAGTTAGATATGTCGACTTATAATGCCGAGACAGGTTTCGTTAAATTTGTGAACATCCCTGCCGGTGCACGTTATGCCGTAAAGTACAAAGGTGCCTTCCACATTTATGTGGCACACTTTAAATCACCTAGCGACAAGAACGATCGCCCGTATTCAAAGGATAAAAATATCTTCGGCGCTTACGGCAGCTTCTCTGTTCCTGCACCCAAGAGTGCGGAAGAGCGTTCTTCTGGCTATAGTTTGAACATGAATTTAAAACAGTTAGATTCAAATTCTTTCGCAAAAATTACTTTTGTAGACGACAGCTGTCTAGATATTGATGGTTTTTCCATCAAAGCTATCCCTCACGATAAGCTAGTAGCTTCTGAAGATCCTTACAATGAATTAATTAAACCTGCCTTATTGAAGAACAACCCACGTGTAGTTTTCAGCAGAGAAGGATTTAACGATTTCTCCATGCCTGTGATCGGTTTTGGTGATCAGGTTAAACAGGGACTACTCGTAGACAAAGATGATCCTAAATATGAAGAGACACTCAATCTCTTCAGTGATCAAGGATTATCGGAAGAACAAAACACTCGCACAGTTAAATTCAAAAATGTCTATTTTCAGGATAATTCCAACGATCGTACTTTAACAGTCTTCAGACATACTCACCTTCTGATATCTGATCCTGTACAGTTCACTATCTATAAAAATGCTCCCAGCCATAAATTGACTCTGGGCGAAGGCTTGACCGCTTCTATAGATACTGATACCTGTATACCGCACAACACCGAGGTGGTGGTCACTATCAATCCGCCAGCGGGAAAAGTTCTCGCTACGCTGAGTGCTAACGGCAAGGACGTGACCGCCGATGTGGCAGACAATAAATATACCTTTAACCTGGATGATGATTATGAGTTAAGTGCAGTATTTGAGGAAGATCCTGCTCTCAGTACCGTCGATATCAATGTAAACTTTAAGTTGATTAGCACTCCAAACAATAATCGTGTCGACATGATGCCCGATATGTGGCCAAACAATCCTGACTATCTCGAAAAAGAACTGAACACTCTCAAGTTGACCAATACCAAAGATAAAAAGCTGGTCTATTCGGTAGACATGACCACTTATGATCCTGCTACTGGCCACGTCAAATTTACTGACATCCCTGCTGGACAAAGTTATTCGCTCAGTTACAACGGTGTTTTCAAACCCTATGTGGCCATGTACAAAGCACCTGGTAAGAGTTCATTTTCTAGATTAAATACTAATAAGTTGGCCAAGTATGGATACTCGGTGACAGTTCATAAGCCTAAGACTCTGGAAGATCGTTCAAATTATCAAGCTTATTTAGAACTCAGCCCGTTAGACTACAAAGTAACACTTGTAGATGATAATTGTCTGGGTATTGAAGGTCTCACCATCAAGGCTATACCGCACGATCAACTTGTTTCAGCTGCAGATCCATATGAGGAATTAGTCAAAGGAGCTTTTCTGAAGAATAATCCGCGTGTAATTTTCAGTGCTAAGGGATACAACGATTTCACCTTGCCCATCATCGGTTTCTATCCCTTCTACGCCAATGGCTTCGGTCCGGATAAGCCTCAATACGAGAGGACTCGCGATCTATTCAGCGATCAGGGTCTGTCTGAAGATCAAAATACTCGGAAGATAAAAATCACTAACTACCGTCTCTTTAATAGTGCAGAGGAAGCACCCCTAACAGTATTCAATTTCTCAGAATTTGTTAACGCTCCTAATTTCACAACGCTGACTGTCTACAAAAATGCTCCTGCCCATAAATTGACTCAGGGCGAAGGCTTGACTGCTTCTGTAGATACTGATACCTGCATAGCACACAACACTGAGGTGGTAGTCACTGTAAATCTTCCTGAGGGACAACGTCTTGCTTTGCTGAGTGCTAACGGCAAGGATGTAACTGCTGATGTAAAAGACAATACATATACTTTTACTCTAGATGATGACTATGAGTTAAATGCTGTATTTGAGACTGTTCCGACTACTACAACTACTACAACTACCACAACTACTACAACTTCTACAGCTACAAGCGAATCTACTAGTACAAGCAGCACCAGTTCAGGAACAACTACTACAACTGCAAGCGAATCAACCAGCACAAGTAGTACCAGTACCAGTTCTGGAACAGCTACTACCAAGACGACTGCAACCAATACTACAAGTAGCACAGCTGTAAATACTACACTCACAACCACCCCTCCTGCTCAGACGAGTACTAGTGTGGCTGGTCAGAGCAACGCATCCACAACAGGTGCTGATAAGAGCGAGAAGAAATTGCCTAAAACTGGCGAAAACACCACCTATATGGCAGTGTTCACTCTTCTAGTTGCTGCAAGCGTAGCTACATATCTCCGCAGACGTAAGGTGGAGGATCGCTAGTAGTTGCTAGTATCTGTAAACTCAATAAAAAAGCCGCAAGTTCCTTCAGGACTTGCGGCTTTTATCTTGACGAAGATCAATCTTAGCTCTTGATTCTTGTACCAGTTTTGCCTTCGATACCTTCACGAGCTTTGAATAAGCTAGTGATCAGAGCAGTACGACCCGGTTTAGCTTTTACAAAACGCAGACAAGCTTCTACCTTAGGCAGCATGCTTCCCTTTGCGAAGTGACCTTCGGCGATGTACTTTTCAGCTTCTTCGATGGTGAGCTCGTCCAAATCTTTTTGATCGGGCTTATTGAAATTGATCGCAACTTTTTCGACAGCAGTCAAAATTACCAATTGGTCAGCGTCAAGTTCATCAGCTAATTTAGCAGAAGAATTGTCTTTGTCGATAACTGCGTCAACACCTTGATAGGCATTATCCTTTTTGACTACAGGAATACCACCTCCACCGACAGCGATAACTAACATGCCATTTTCTACCATGTTCTTGATGACGGGCATTTCGACTATCTTTTGCGGTAATGGTGAAGGCACCACTTGACGATAACCACGACCGGAATCTTCTACAAAAGTTGCACCAGTTTGAGCGGAAATTGCGTCTGCTTCTTCCTTGGTGTAGAAAGAACCGACTGGTTTGGTCGGATTAGCGAAGGCAGGATCTTGAGGATCTACTTCCACCTGAGTGACTACTGTAGCGACTGATTTTTCTTTGCCTTGTTTAGCGTATTCATTGATGATGGCTTGTTGCAGGTGGTAACCGATATAGCCTTGGCTCATAGCACCACACTCTTTGAGTGCTACAGTCGGAACTTTTTCTTCGTGTTTGGCACCAGTCTCCATGGCCAATTGAATCATACCTACTTGCGGGCCATTGCCATGAGCGAGAATCAATTCATTGCCTGATTCTGCCATGTCGACAATAGCAGTAGCAGCTTTAGCTACAGCGAATAATTGTTCTTCAGGTGTATTGCCTAAAGCATTACCACCTAAAGCAGCAACGATCTTCCCCATGTTTAATACCTCACTTGTGTTAATTATTTTGCATTTATAGTTTATATTAATAACTTTTTAAAGCATAACACGCATTTAAAAAGATAGCACCACCAATGAGTGCTATCTTCGAAATTTTTTACTTTATTTTACTTTAATGTTGCGTAAATCACTGCTTTGATCGTGTGCATACGGTTCTCAGCCTGATCGAAGACCAAAGATTGATCAGAACTGAAGACCTCATCGCTCACTTCCATCTCAGGGATACCGAACTTCTGGTAAATCTCTTCACCGATGGTGGTATTCCTATCGTGGAAAGAAGGTAGACAGTGTAAGAAGATCGCATTGGGTGAAGCGAGATCCATAACTTTGCGGTTTACCTGGTAAGGCGATAGTGCCTTGATGCGTTGTTCCCAAATCTCATCTGGTTCACCCATGGATACCCAGATATCAGTGTAGATTACGTCTGCGCCGCTCACCGCTTTAGTTACATCAGATTCTAAAGTGACCGTGCAATGATTGCGTGCTGCGATTTCCTTGGCGCGCTCGACCAATTCGGATTCAGGCAACAGATCTGCAGGACCACAAGCAGTGAAGTTCACTCCGCTCATAGCACAGGCGACTAAGAGAGAATTAGCGACATTGTTGCGTGCATCTCCCATGTAGACGAAATTCAGACCTTTGAGATAACCGAAGTGCTCTTCCATCGTCAATAAATCAGCGAGCATCTGAGTAGGATGGAATTGGTCAGTGAGACCATTGTATACGGGGACACCAGACTCTCGAGCCAACTCTTCGACGATGTCTTGGCTAAATCCACGGTATTCGATGGCATCATACATTCTGCCGAGTACTTTTGCAGTGTCTGCAATACTCTCCTTTTTGCCCATCTGTGATGATCCGGGATCTAGATAGGTGACTCCCATACCCAAATCTCTGCCTGCTACCTCAAAGGCACAACGGGTACGAGTAGAAGTTTTTTCGAACAACAACACCATGTTCTTGCCTTCGAGATGGCGATGGGCGATGCCATTACGTTTTTCACGTTTGAATTCTTTAGCCAGCTCTAAGAGATAGCGTAACTCCGCCGAGCTGAAATCCAATAGTTTTAAAAATGATCTGCCGCTAATATTCTGTCCCATATTACCTCGCGCTCAATCGAGCTATTTTATTTGACTACAAAATTGTTTTGTAGCATTACTTCTGCTTGACCTCCATGGTCTTGGTAGCGATATCGTAGTAGATATACTCTTTCTGACTGTTCTGGTGGAGCACATAACCCTTGCCATCTGCAGTCTTGATGATTTCCCACGCCTCAGTGCTATTGATTGTGGCTGCTACACCTTGGTCATTGATAAACAGATTGGCTTTATCATGCATGACTGGCAACAAGGTCTTACCATCATCGATGACGGCTATTAGATCCATATTGGGTTGTGCACCGAATGACTTATGATTGTTAGGCGGTGTCCAGAAATTGATATCGCCTTGCTTCGTCTTGTACAGAACACCAGCTTTACCATTAGCTACTACGACATCATTCTCAGATACTTCTTCGCCTTCAACACTGATCTCGACTGGTTCACTGGTGCCTGCCGCATCGTACCAATACAGTTTATTGTCTAGGACAAACGCCAAACCTTCGTCGCCGATGGCGTTCTTCACAGGCAATTTTGCTCCTTCAGGCAGAACTACTTCTTGATCGTTGATATAAACCTTACCGCCAGTTACATGATTGTGTCCATTGTCTGATTGACCTGCCTTCTCAGGCTTACCATCTTTGATAACATCGTCAAAACTGGCTTTAGCTTCAGTTGTCGGTACGGCAGTAGTTGTAGTCGTGGTCGGCTCAGAAGTTGTAGTTGTGGTCGTAGTGGTTGTTGTCGTCGTTGTAGTTGTAGTTGTAGTTGTGGTAGTAGTTGTTGTTGTAGTGGTAGTAGTTGTTGTCGCCGTCGTTGTAGTAGTGGTAGGTTTTGGCGTTGTGGTGGTAGTTGGTTTAGGCGTAGTTGTTGTAGTGGGCTTGGGTGCAGCTGTGGTCTTGGGTTTTTCTGCAACATTCAAGGTAGCCTTTGTAGTCACTACCGGCTTCGGTGCTTTCGGAGCTGTGCTGAACGATGGTTTGTTTTTGTCGATGACATCTCTGAGACCAACTTTCTTAGTGGTCGAAGCTAGTGTCGGACGTTTTACCTTGCTCGGCTTGGTCAGCTTGGCTTGTTTGGTGGTAGTTGTTGTTTGTTTAGTGGGTTTGAACTCTGTTGTATCGCCACTCTTCATGCAAGAATGCAGTACGAATACTAACACTACAATCAAAATCAGGCCAACAATACCTGATATAGCCATGTAAATTAAGCGACGCTTATCAGCTTGTCCAGCAGCATAAACTTCATCGAAATATTCACCTTCTTCGACATTGTATGCACTGTCTACAGGCATGGCTGGCTGATCATAGTATTGATCAAAATTCGCTCCATAAACAGCATTTTGCTCCGCTTGATAATTAGGATCATTGTACTGACCATATTGATCAACATAGCCTTGCTCTTGTTGATAGGGATCATTATCTGGATATTGCTCATATCCTTGTTGATAAGGATTAGATAAATGATCTTGACTATAATTTTGCTGATACGGATTTGCTGCAGGATAACCGTCTTGGCCAAATTCTCCACCCTGTTGATATTGGTCGTTCGGAAGGTATTCTTCTCCCTGCGGGTATTGACCGTTCGAGATGTATTCTTCTCCCTGCGGGTATTGACCATTGTTAGAGTCTAAAGGATTAGAGTTTGGATGATTATTGAATTCGTTATTTTTGTCAAAATCTTTATCCATACTTACCTCTTACTGTATTTGATAATACTCTTCTAGTAGTCTTTTTACATTAAAAGCTAGAGACAGAGTTTGTATATCTCGGCTATGTCCTCACGGCTGAGAGGAACAAAAAAACCTAGTTTATCACCATTATTGAGACGACAATGCTCTGATAGATAAGGAATGTCTTCAACTTTTGCTCCCAACTGGGCAAAGGTGGTGGGCATCCCGATACTAGCAAAGAAATCTTCGAAGGCTTCAATTCCTTGTAAGGCAGTTTCCTCCGGATTTTGGAAGTTCATCTCAATGTCCCAGACACGGTGCGCCAATTGTGCATAACGCATCACCTGCCTAGGCAGAGTAAATTTCATATATGCAGGTAAAACTGTAGCTAAGCCTGCTCCGTGTGCGACATCATAGAGTGCAGACAATTCGTGCTCGATGGCGTGGCTCGCCCAATCTTGTTCTTTGCCTATACCTAAAATATTGTTGTGTGCGATAGTTCCGGCCCAGAACACATTGGCACGCGCGTCGTAATTCTCTCCATCCTCAAAAATTTTCAATGTGTTTTCGATGATGGATTTGAGTACCACTTCGCTCTGGCGATCAGTCAGGTCACAATTGGGCGTATTGCTGAAATAACGCTCTAGTATGTGTGACATCATATCTACTGCACCACAAGCTACTTGGAAATCCGGCAGAGTATAAGTCAATTCCGGATTCATGATGCTGAACAAAGGTCTGATCAGTTCGCTTCTATAGCCGTACTTTTTCTTTTGTTCCTGATTGTTGATGACACTGGAATTAGATGCTTCACTACCTGTGGCTGGCAAGGTGATAATTGTGCCTAATGGCATCACGCGATCGACGGGTCGACGTGTTTCGAACAATTCCCAGACATCTCCCTCGTAGGGAACACCTACCGCTATAGCTTTAGCGGAATCTAATACACTGCCACCGCCGACAGCCAGGATAAAATCTATATTCTCTCGGCGTGCGAGCTCTATACCTTCGTACACTAGATCTAGTCGCGGATTTGGCTTGACTCCTCCTAGTTCAACGAACTCAATGCCCACGGAGTTCAAACTCTTGCGAACTTGATCTAGTAAACCACTGGACTCAGCACTTTTACCACCATAGTGGAGAAGTACTTTGCTGCCACCAAAACGCTTAGTCAGCTCACCGACTTTGTGCTGAGTATCCCTGCCAAATTCGATCAGGGTTGGACTGTAATAGGTAAAATTAAGCATACTCACCTCTTACTCAGTTGAGTTCGTCGCTCCCTTCATTTGTAAGTTGCTCGGTGGTAGCAGCATCTACTGCTTCCGAGTCATCTTCCAATTGTTCTGCAGCGACAATGGCCATATCCACAACTTGTCCCTCTCGGCTGCGCATCAGAGTTACACCCACGGTATTGCGGGACAATACAGGAATTTCTTCAGTGCTGATACGGATGACGACTCCCACATCATTGATCAAGAGAACATCCGATTTTTCGGAAACAATCTTGGCACCGACCAATTCGCCGGTACGAGCTGTGACATTGTAGGTCTTGACGCCCTTACCGCCACGGGTCTGTGAGCGATACTCTGTAAATTCCGAACGTTTGCCATAACCACGATTGGAGACGACGAGCACGGTGTCATTTTCTGTGCCGACAATCAAGCTCACCACTTCATCACCGCTATTCAAAGTCATACCTTTAACACCCATGGTATTTCTACCTGTCGGACGTACGTCTTGCGGACGGAAGCGGATGGCCATACCCTTGCGGCTGACTAAGATTATTTCTTGGTTGTCATCGATCAGGTCGACACCGACTAGTGTATCGCCGTCGCGCAGGTTGACAGCGATCTTACCGTTGCGATTGATATTTTCGTATTCGACTAAATGTGTTTTTTTGATCAGACCGGCTTTAGTGGCTACCAATAGATATAGATCCTCATCGAGATCCTTGATCGGTATAACATTGACCACACGCTCTTCTGGATCTAGTTGTAAGAGATTGACGATGGCCATACCACGGGCTTGTCTGCCTGCCTCTGGAACTTGATAGCCTTTGAGGCGGTAAACCTTACCGAAATTGGTGAAGAACAACAGATGATCGTGAGTGCTGGTGGTGATGATACTGTCTACAAAATCTTCTTCCTTGGTCTGCATCGCTGTGATGCCGCGTCCGCCACGATGCTGTTGGCTGTAGACATCTACCGGCATACGCTTGATATAACCACAGTGCGTTTTAGCTATGACGATGGACTCCTGTTCGATCAAAGATTCATCATCGATATCATCGCCGAGAGTAGGATCGATCTCAGTACGACGTTCATCGGCATACTTCTTACGGATGACAGATAATTCCTCTTTGATTACACCGTCCAATAGCTCAGCGGAATTGAGAATACTGGTCAAGCGTGCGATGGTATCCACCAAAGACTCAAACTCTGCCTGCAACTTGTCTCGCTCTAAACCTGACAAGCTGCCCAAACGCATATCGACGACGTGTTGTGCTTGTTTTTCGGAAAGACCAAAACGTTCCTGAAGACGTGTTTTGGCTTCATTCTGATTACGTGATTGACGGATCAGTGTAATAACTTCATCGATGTGATCGATGGCGAGTTGTAGACCCTCGACTATGTGTTTGCGAGCTTCTGCCTTGTCGAGATCAAATTGGGTGCGTCTCTTGGTCACTTCACGCTGATGGTCGATAAAGTACTGCAACATCTGCGGTAAGTTGACAAGTTTCGGCTCATAGCGGCCCTGATCATCTGTGACCAGCGCGATCATATTGGCGCTAAATGTGTCTTGTAATTGTGTATGGCGATACAGTTGATTGAGGACTACCATGGGCGTAGCATCACGTTTGAGCTCGATGACAATACGTACTTCCTCGTGACGATCGGACTCATCTCTCAAGTCTGAGATGCCTTCAATCTTTTTATCCTTGCTGAGCTCGGCGATACGTTCGATCAGACGAGCTTTGTTGACTAAGTAAGGTAAGTCATGAACTACCAGACGATAGCGGTTGTTGCGTAGCTCTTCTACTTCTACTTTTGCTCGTACGACGATACGTCCTCGACCGGTGCGATAAGCCTGGCGAATACCACTGGTACCTAGAATGGTGCCATAGGTTGGGAAATCTGGACCTGGCATCAGACGCATCAGATCTTCGACCGCAGCTTCGGGATTGTCGATCAAGTAGATACAGGCATCGATGGTCTCACCTAAATTATGAGGCGGAATATTTGTCGCCATACCGACAGCGATACCGCTGGAACCATTGACCAATAGAGCTGGAAAAGCTGATGGTAAAACCGTCGGTTCTTGTTCGTGCTCATCATAGTTGTCGACAAAATCAACAGTATTCTTGTTGATGTTATTCATCATCTCGACTGACAACTTAGTCAAGCGAGCCTCTGTATAACGATATGCGGCAGGCGGATCACCATCGCGTGAACCGAAGTTACCATGGCCGTCGATCAAGGTATGACGCATGGAGAAATCCTGTGCCATACGCACTAGGGCATCATAGGCTGCGGCGTCACCATGGGGATGGAAACGTCCCAACACGTCACCGACAGTAGTGGCACATTTACGGTAAGGCTTGTCCGGGGTCAAACCTTTAGTGAACATCGAGTACAAAATACGGCGATGAACTGGCTTGAGTCCGTCACGTACATCTGGCAGAGCACGATCAGTGATGACACTCATAGCATAGTCGATAAAAGACTTGCGCATCTCGTCTTCTAGACGACGCAGCACAACTTTATTATTAGGATTCTGAAAAGCCGCATCGATGGCAGCTTCCTTCTCCCTCTGTAATTCTTTGCTAGTTTTGTATTGTTTATTGTCGGACACTTACTTCCTCGCTTCTTTAAGCCTCAGCCAGGGCATTGAACTTATCCATGATATTCAGAGCCAGTCCTGTACCGATGGCTACGCATGATATGGGATCTTTAGCAATCAAAACATCAATTCCTATCTTCGTAGACAACATACGATCTATACCGTAGAGCAGAGCTCCTCCACCCGTCATCACGATACCTCGCTGAGCGATGTCTGCCATAAGTTCTGGCGGTGTCTGTTCTAAGACCTGATGGACAGCATCGAAGATGCGAGTGACTGGTTCTTCAAGTGCTTCTAACATCTCAGTCGATGTAACAGTCAGTGTGGCGGGCAAACCTGTGATCATGTTGCGTCCACGCACTTCCATGGTCAGTTCCTGTTCGCGCGGATAGGCACAACCGATATTGATTTTCAATTCTTCGGCAGTCTTTTCACCGATCAAAACTTTATGTTTATTGCGGATATAACGAGCGATAGCTTCGTTGAAAGAATCGCCTGCGACTTTGAGCGATGCATCGACAACTGGTTGGCAGAGCGAGATGACTGCGATATCTGTAGTACCGCCACCGATATCGAGAATCATGCTGCCCGTGGCTTGAGTAATATCGATACCTGCACCTATGGCACCTGCTATGGGTTCGCGGATCAAGTAAACTTCTTTAGCTCCTGCATGACGGCAAGCATCTTCTACAGCTTTTTGCTCGACAGCAGTGATGACACTAGGTACACATACAACGATAGTAGGTTTGAAATACTTGGCCAAAAAACCTGTGCAGACGCGGTTGATAAAAGCTTTGAGCATGACCTCAGTAGCTTTGAAATCTGAGATGACACCCTCACGCAGAGGACGGATCGCCTTGACCATGTGCGGTGTACGTCCGATCATCATCGCCGCGCTCTGACCAACTGCCAATACACGTTCAGTATTTTTATTTATAGCAACTACGGACGGCTCTCTGAGCACTATCCCTTTACCTTTTACGTAAACCAAAACAGTTGCGGTACCGAGATCGATACCGATATTCATACCTAGATTCATATTCCCTCAATTATCAAAATATATACTGCTTCAATTATACATGATACCCACTAAAATTGGGGCGGATGATAGGTAAAAAATAAGGTATTAATGAAATCCGCCATTAGGAGAAATGACTTCACCGTGCATAAAACTTGCTCTCTCTGAGAGCAGAAAGTTGACAGACGCTGATATGTCCTCCGGACGACCGAGCCTGCCACAAGGAGTAGCGTCGATAACTGATTGCTTTTGCTCTGGCGTGAGTAGATCGAGCATGGGAGTCTCGATTGCACCTGGTGCGATCACATTGATACGCACTCCAGAAAATCCGACTTCACGTGCCAGACCTTCAGCAAAAGTGATAATACCGCCTTTGGCTGCTGAGTAAACCGTCTCCATGGCGGTGCCACGCTTACCCCAAATTGAGGATAAAAGAATAATTTTGCCAGCATGCTGAGATAACATGCTGGGCAATACTAATTTACAAGTTCTGATTACACCGACT
>JAEWFX010000009.1 GCA_023388605.1 Bacillota bacterium | reverse complement strand
GTGACGATGGCGAGCGGGATATTTTTGGAACGCAGACCCTGCAGCATCTGCCAGATACCTAGATATATGCCGCAGCTACTAGCCGTGCGTCGCAGATTGTAGTCGAGGTAGACACGTGTCAGATCATCGATGAGATCAGGATATTCAGCGAAGATAGCTTCTAACGGTCTACCGATCCCCATCTTGATCTCTTCGACAGAATGTTCACGCAGACCGAAGTGGCGATAGGTATGTTGATAGCTCTCGACAATGATATCTATCGTATTGACCAAAGTACCATCAAAGTCAAACATGATAGCGTCGACTGAGAGATCGTTTGCTTTTGAGTTTAAGGATAATAACTTAGTTTCATTACTAGACATATCATGATTAAAACACACCTACACAGAGCCGGCAACTGGATCAATGTAGTTACTTGTACATACTTTTCAGCATCTTTGCTAGACTTTAAGGCAGAAGTGATATAATAAGCTGAATATTTTTAAGAATAGGTGAAATAATGTTTCAAGAATCAAAAGAAAAACCAGAGTTGCGCAATGCTGATATCGCGCGTGAAGAGCGCAGAGAGCGTATGTCTGCAATGACTAATAGTGATGGCAGCAAGAAGCCTTTACGCAAAAAACGCAGTAAGGCTGCTCTAATCACCATCCTTGTGCTATGTGCGTTAATTATCGGCATGATTGTTTGGGCTGTGTTCAGTTTAGGTATTTTGAACCGCTATCAAAAAGCGTTCACAGTCAGCTATAAGGCAGATGCTGCTAGCGGCAAGCAGGGCAGTAAGACCTATACTTTAGCCGAAGCAAATTTCTTTGCGGGCTTGATCCGTGATCAGCGATTTCCCAACGGTCTATTCTCTCCGGAAGCTCAAGCAGCTTTAGATGAACAGACTTTAACTAGCGATACAAGTGCAGAGGAAACTACTACCGATACTACTACATCGGAAACTGCCGAGGAGTCCACGGAGAGCACCACCGCTGCAATTTCTGAACGCGACAAGTTGATCGAGGAAGTCAAGCGTCAACTAGTGCTAGATTTCGTGCTCGAACAGGAGAAGGGTGACCAAGAGTTACCAGATCAGACTGAACGTATCGACACCCTGATGAAATCAATGAAAGAGAGAGCAGCTTCTGAAAAGTTATCTCTCTCCAACTATCTGGCCAACCATTATGGTAAAGGCATGAATGAGAAAACTTTCCGCAACATCTTTAAACATTTGTTAGATGTTTCTAGCATACAGTCGGAGAAATACAAATCCTTCACTTACGATGAGGCTACTCTTCAAGCTAAGTACGATGAAGATCCCAGCAAGTATGACGTTGTCAGCTATCGTTTCTATTCTTATTCTCCTGATGATAAAGATGCTGAGAAAAAAGCCGAAGAGTTTAACAGCAAGGTGACTGACGAAGAATCCTTCAAGTCTTTAGCAGCAGAATCAGATGCGAAAATATCGGAAGAAAAAGGCGAGGAAGCTCCTGCGCAAGATCCTTCTTTAGATACAACCTTAGCTAGTGATCAAAGATCTAAATACATCGAGCCAGCAGTTATGGATTGGTTGTTCAGCAAGGATCGTCAAGCAAATGATCACACTGTCATCAAGACCACAAACGGACTATATCAAGTGGTTATGTTCTTAGAACGTCATCAGCCGCAAGATCCATCTTATGACTCCAGACATATCTTACTGAAAGTCGATCCAGAAGCGACTGAAGAAGAACAAGCCAAGGTCAAGGAGAATATCGAGAAGCTTAAGGCAGAATTTGAGGCTGGCGACAGAACAGAAGAAAGCTTTGCAGAATTAGCTTCGAAGAATTCCGAAGATCCTGGTAGTTCCAATAACGGCGGTCTTTATGCAGGTATCAAAAAAGGTCAATTCGTGCCTGAATATGAAGAATGGTGTCTAGACGAAAACCGTCAATCCGGTGATGTCGAGATCATCAAGAGTACCTACGGATATCACTTGATCTATTTCGTCAAGACCAATGGCCCTGAATGGCAGGATTTAGTGAGTAGCGAACTACGTGATGCTGATTTCCGTGCCTGGCTCGAAAGTGCTGAACAAGAAGTCGAAGTTGTCGATGCAGGTAACGGCAATAAAGTCGGACGTTAAGCAGATACTTAAAAGAGATTCATAAATCGACCAAGAGGCGGAGTCGCAAGATTCCGCCTCTTTTATTGAAGATTTAATAATTTTTAAGGGTTATTTATGTTTTCTTAATCAATTCAGTCAGTTAAAGGCGGATGATAATTGTATATTCGTAAGATGTGATGGAGGCAATTATGCAAAAAATATTGATCAGTGCCAAAAATTTAGTGAAGACTTATGGAGAAGGATCTGCTCAGATCCACGCTCTCAAACGTTTATCTGTCGATATTGAAGCTGGGAAATTAACTGCTATTATGGGACCTTCGGGTTCAGGCAAATCAACTCTGATGCATATGTTGGCAGGTCTAGACTCACTGACTGACGGAGAAGTTATTTTTGCTGGCAATTATCTGTCCAGCATGGATGATGAGCAATTGACTCTATTGCGTCGTGAACAAGTCGGTTTTATCTTCCAACGCTTCAATCTGCTGCCGATGTTCAATGCTGAACAAAATATACTTTTGCCTTTGACTTTAGCGGACAAAAAAGTAGATGCCCAGTGGTTTAACTTGCTGATAGATGTTCTCGGCATCAAGGAGCGTCTGAGTCATCGTCCCAGTGAATTATCAGGTGGTCAGCAGCAGAGAGTCGCCATCGCAAGAGCTCTTATTTCACGACCGCAAGTAGTTTTTGCTGACGAGCCCACAGGTAATTTAGACAATGCTTCGGGACGCGAAGTACTGAATCTTCTGCGTCGCCTAGTTGACGAATTAAACCAGACAGTCCTAATGGTAACTCACGACTCTAATGCTGCAGCGTTCGCGGATCGCGCTTTGATTTTAGTCGATGGACAAATCGCTGCTGACATCGATCATCCACAGGCAGATCAACTCAATGAGATGATGCTCAACAGATATGGTAATCAGCATGTAGACGGATTCAATCTCACTGGTTGGGTAGGTGCTTAGTATGAGAATCAATGTTCAAAAATCTCTCAATAGAGACAATCGTCGCTTGTTGCGTCCGACGAAACTTGTCATCGTCATCGCGGCGCTGTTTTTTGTGTCTATTCTATTGCTCGGACGCTTTGTTAGCACCAGCATCGCCTATACCAGGCTAAATGACTTTACCACTCAATACCGTATCGAATTAAAGAGTGAAGTCGATATCAACAATCTCAGTCAACAGGATTATGAACGACAACGTTTCGCTGAGATTAAGAAGGTGGTTGAGCAAGCGGAGAAGAGTGACCAATTCAGTTCCTACCACCTACCACAGAGTGTAATGCTCAGTTTTATTCCAGCAGATAAAGCCGGCGATAATAAACAGGGCATAAATGTGCAAGTGGATGCAGCACCGAGTGATCCTGATCTTCTCGGCTATCATTTGAAAAGCGGTGTCTGGCCGACAACAGATCAACAGATTGTCGTACCAGAATCTATCACTAATTTCTACAAGCTGAAATTAGGTGACAAGATCTCTTTGCGTAAACAAGCTCAAAATCAATTGGGTGAGAGAGTTTTAGGAACTGAATTAAATTATGAAATCGTCGGTATTTCTGACTATGAATCAGATGTATTTTTGTACAAGGGATTTGCAGTCACAGGGAAAAATTTTCAACAGAACTTCACTGGTAAAGAAGATTTGTCGAGCCTAGTTTTCCCTGATTATCTCTACTTCAATCCGTCAAAAAATTATAATTATTCGACCTTGAAGCAAGAGTTTAATCTGACAAAGGTTCAAGATCTGCAGCAAGCGATCAAAGAACAGCTTGAGGTGTTCACTGGCGAGAGATTTTTCCAAAATCCGATAGTTTTGCTAGGTCTAGTTTTTGTGGCTATCGCAATTACTGTCAGCTGCATGGTCATAGCAAACACCTTCCAAGTGCTTGTCGCACAACAACGAAAAACTTTTGCCCTCTTGCGAGCAATTTCGGCCAGCCCTAGACAGATATATCGAATTGTTTTGCGTGAAGGTTTCAGATTAGGTTTGATCTGGTCCATAATCGGTAGCTTGATACCTTATATAGTCGCTCGCATCATAGCTGTACTGAGGCCTGAATTCAGCGCAGTACCACAATTGTCTTATGTATCGTGGTCGATCGTGATCATCACCGCAGCGACGGTATTGTCAGTATTAGGACCAGCAAAATTGACCAATAAGGTGCGACCGATCGAAGCGCTTCATCCTTGGGAGTTAGCAGTAAAACCACAGAAATTGAAAAAGATGGGTAGAGGACTCTTGATTTTTGTGATCATCTGTCTATTGCTCGTCGTATTGGTGATGGCTCACATCTTGATCTACGATTATCATGATTTAACTGTCAAGAGCAATAATGAATTCATATTGATGACGCGCTTCCTGTTGGGTCTATTGGCTAGTATTCTACTGTTTATCGGCATTTCGATTTCTACTCGTTACTGGTTATCAAAGGTATTGAAACGTGTAGGTGATCTATTGTCAAAAGGTCGCCCGAGCATGGCAATTGCTGCCGCCAATATTCAGACAAATCCGCGTCGTGTAGGAGTTA
>JAEWFX010000007.1 GCA_023388605.1 Bacillota bacterium | reverse complement strand
TGGCTGGGGTGTAGTGATATGTTCAGGTCGGCCTCACTACTATCTCTGCGGTTTAGCACGTCAATTGCCGCTTAGCAATCAGATATTGATAGGTGAGAATGGTCTGACTATACATATGGGCAAAGATTTGCCCAGTGCAGACTACTACCATTTATCTGTGGACGAAGAAGTGCTAGATATACTCGATGACCTGCGTTCGCAAGTTCGTCAAAAGCTGCGTAGCGGAGAATGGTCACATGCTGATGTCTGGATACAGCCCAATGAATCAGCCGTCACTTTTTTCTTTGGGAACAGTGTTGAAGGCAGGGAATTGTTGAGAGAATTTCTGACGGCTTATACTGTTAATTGGTGCGATAAGATAGACTTGATTGAACATGATAACTGCTTTGATGTTTTACCGCATGGTTTTAATAAGGGAGTAGGCATCAAATTTTTGATCGAGAAGCTAGGGATATCTACAAGTCAGACCGTAGCTGTGGGAGATGGTCCTAATGATCAAGAGATGTTTGACGCTGTAGGTTATGCTATCAGCTTGTCACCAGGCAAGCATCAAGGTGTAGATTTCGAGACTGACGATATTTTGCAGGCACTGCGACATATTGCGGCATTAGGATAGAAAGAGGTTAATTGTGGCAGCAGAATCGATGCAACAAAAATTAATCAATATATCGTTGGCTCTGTTTAAAGAAAAAGGTTATGAACAGGTAACTATCAATGAGATCTGTGCTGCGGCACAAGTCACTAAGCCAACTTTTTACTATCATCTTAAATCTAAAGATGATATCTTAATCACTTTCTATAATGAGATCGCTCAAGATTTGACAGATTGCTTTTTGACGGTTTTAAGCTCTAATAATCATTGGGAGCAGTTCTACATGCTCTTCGTCTCACTGATCAATCAGACTTCAAGGCTGGGAGCAGATCTAGTCAGTCAGATGCACCGTATCAATCTCAAAGGCAGTTATGGCGAATTCGACTTAGTAGGTCATTTATCTAAGTTTGCTACCATCATTATCGAGCGAGCACAAGCCAATGGACAGATCCGTGCTAAAGGTTCACCAGCAGAGCTATACCGAGCGGCAGCATATCTTTTCTTAGGATGTGAATATACCTGGTGTCTCAAAGCAGGGGCACTGGACTGGAATACAGAATTCTTTGCGCCGTTAGAATTACTCTTAGATGTCGATCCCAAAGTCAGCAAAATAAAAGGTCAAACAGATTAGTCTTCTCCGTATAGTTTGACATCAGCAGTACATCTCTTCTCGCCTGTCTGTAATTCCAGCAAGGGAATCAAGACAAAATCGCGTTCCTGATAATAAGGGTGTGGCAGAGTGAGATGGGGATCATTGGACTTACTGTTTCCAAAGAAAATAATATCGATATCGATGGTGCGTGGCCCCCATTGTTCGTGGCGTTCTCTGCCGAGAGATAGCTCGATTTTTTGGCATTCTGCTATTAGGCGGTAGGCATCATAACTGTAGTTAAACGCGACCGCAGTATTGAGGAATGTTTGTTGATCTGTATTGCCCCAAGGTGCTGTCTCGTAGATGGAAGCTACTCGCAGATCACATACACCAGGTAACTCACGCAATTTGTCTACAGCTTGTTCTAGATAATACTTACGATCGCCCATATTCGATCCCAAACTCAAGTAACAGAGTTGTGGTTGAGTAGGTGAGAGCTGTTGTTGGATTTTGAGCATGGGTGCGATAGCTGCCACATTATGGACGCGTACAGCGTCGGCACCGTTTTCTACGCTCAGCATACAGATGGCACCTGTAGCTGCGTCCAGTGCAGACTCGTTCACATTTTTCTCTCTGTCAGCAGACATATCCTCTATACGGCGATAGCTTAGTGCTGTCATGTCTATAGTGGTATCAGCATCATTGTCTGTCACTAGGAGATTGCGTAAAAAGCGTTTACGTGAAGGCGCAGAGAGCAGAGGATAAGTGTGATTATCAAACTCTTTCAAAGTATGTAAATTTTTGATCAACATAATATTCTCGCTCTCAGTCAGACCGAAGCCTAGCCCTGGATCGAGCATGATATGGTCATCTGCAATACCAGCATTGTGTGCTATTTCTAGAGAATGTGCGAGAAAAAGACGTGCTGATTTCAAGCAAGCGTTGACGCCGATATCTTGAGTGTAAATTTTGGCGATCGCAGCGTGCATCTCAGGATCAGGAGAGGCTAGATCTTGACGCTTAGGAAATACTTTACTCTGAGGGCGTTCTGGCAGATAAAAAGTTGGATTATTCATGATTATTACACCAGCGTTATATTCTGCTACAACTTTTGCCAATTCAGGATCGCCTTGCAGACCATAGACATCATTGATGATATCTACACCTAATTCTAGCATCGCACGGGCTACCTCGCTCTTCCAAGTGTCAATGGAGATCACTGCATCGGGATAAAGTTCTCGTAATCGTTTGACCAATGGTGCAATACGCTCAATCTCAGTTGCAGCAGTTACTGGCTGGCTGCCTGGACGTGTAGATTCGCCGCCGATATCGATGATATCGGCACCAGATTGTAGCAAGGATTCAGCTTGTGCCAAAGCCTTGTCAATATCCACATAGCGTCCACCATCTGAGAATGAGTCTGGAGTGATATTGAGAATACCTATCAACAGAGTTTTTGATCCATAGGCTAATTTGCGATCACGAAATTTATAATCCATTTTTCACCTTTTGCAACACAAATATCGTTTAATGTTATCATGATCAGGAGGTGAGCAGTGGAAAAAATAGCACTCTACGGTTTTAATAATTTGACTAAAAGTCTCAGTTGGAATCTCTATGATGTATGTTATGCAGAGACTCCTGAGGCCAAGCGTTTGTACCTTGAATACATCGATGAACAGTACAATTCAGAACGTTTGACTGAGATACTAGTCCATCTGACTGAGATGATCGGAGCGAATATACTCAATATCTCCAAACAGGATTATGAGCCGCAAGGTGCGTCAGTGAATATTCTGATCTCTGAACAACCATTGCCACATGGTCTGCTCGATCCCAGCAACAATGCTGGTCACCTGAAGTCAAGTGCCAGCAATGGCTCCATCAATCTTCATCTAGATAAAAGCCATGTAACCGTACATACTTTTCCGGAGGCTCATCCTGACAGCGCGATCTCAACTTTCCGCGTAGATCTGGATATAGCGACCTGTGGTGAAGTTGTCCCCCTCAATACACTCGACTATCTGATCGGAGCTTTCGAAGCGGACGTTATGACGGTAGATTACCGGGTACGTGGTTTTACCCGTGATCATTCCGGGAAAAAGATCTTCATCGATCATGATATAAATTCAGTCTGTGACTATATCTCGCCTAAAGTATTAGCAGAGTACAAATCTTTCGACTGCAACTTGCCAGCTGATAATTTTTATCATACACGTCTCTGTCGTAAGCTAGTGAGTTTAGATGATTATTTATTCAACCGCAGTGCAAAGGATCTTTTGCCTGCTGAACAAAAGCGTATTAGAGATGCGATCGAGAGTGAGTTAGAAGAGATTTTTGTTTCTGGTCATTGAACAGCACTGAATGACGGCATATTAGATTTACAGTACAAAGAGTAGAGTTTACTGCATTGAGACTATTTGTACAAATAGGTATAATTTAAGAAAATAATTAACAGAGAGGAAAATCATGAAAAAGATTATCGCTACTGACAAAGCACCTGCCGCTATCGGCCCTTATTCACAAGCTATCTGCACCGATTGCTTAGTTTTTACCTCCGGTCAACTACCCATCGATCCTACTACAGGCGAGATGCCTGCCGACATCGAGGGTCAGACTGAGCAGAGTTTGAAGAATGTGCAAGCCGTCTTAGAGGCAGCTGGTTCTGATCTGAGCAAGGCTGTCAAGGTGACTGTCTTCCTGCAAGACATCAAAGATTTTGCTAAGGTCAACGAAATTTATGCTACTTTCTTCGATACTGATCCTCCTTGCCGTAGTGCTTTCCAAGTTGCACATCTGCCGAAGGACGCTTTGGTTGAGATCGAAGCTATCGCCACTAAGTAAGATTGTTTGTTATCATTATTGGGCCTCGAGAGATCGAGGTCTTTTTTATGGAAAAATTTAAAGTCTAGGTATGAGGCAAGTTAAGCCCGGCTCCTGGCCTGTGATTTGGTTCGTAGATGAGCGATCAGCTGTTTCCCAGTTAAAGTGATCAAGAAGACCACACCAGAGACCACGGCACACATGCCAGCAGAATTGACGTTTAATTCGATAGATAACAGATAACCTATCACACTGTTGCACACAGTTATGATGATGCTCAAGAAAATGGTGTTATGCAGGTGTTTGGTGACCAGCAAGGCTGTGGAAGGTGGGATGACTAAAAACGCTATGACGAGAATAGCTCCTACGATGTTGAAGCTGACCACAGATGACAATGAGATCAAGGTGATTAAGCCATAGTTGATCAAAGTACTGGAGAAGCCAGTCAGCACAAAAGTTTCTGGGTCGAAGGACGCTAACTTTAGTTCTTTGAAAAATACCAGTATAAATATGCTATTGACTAGCAAGATAATAATTCCATAGAAGAGAGCCCAGGGTATTTTATAGCCCCAAATTTTGATCAGATCTAAATCAGCAAAAGTGATGTCGCCCATGATGACGCAGTCGAGATCGATGTGAACATTGCGCAGATAAAGACTTAAGATAATGACTCCTAGCGAGAAAAACAGAGGAAAAACTACGCCAGTAGCACTATCACTTTTGACTAGCTTATGAGCACTCAAGAATTCTATGCAAAAGACTGTGAGCACACCGATGAGTGCTGCAGTAAGAATTAGCAGTGGTGAGTGCAGGTTTCTTACCAATAGGTAGCCGAGCACAATACCTAGTAGGACAGTATGTGATAGAGCATCTGATATCATCGCCATATTGCGCAGCACAAGAAAAATACCTGGCAAGGAGAGAGAAACAGCGATGATGACAAGGATAAGTAAGTTCATCAAAGACATTATTGTTTCCTCCAAATCTTACGCAACGGTCCGCGGTAACCAAGTATCATAGATAATATGGCGATCAGCGACATAACTAAGATGATCGATGGTCCATTGGGTAATCCATAATAGGCGAATATGGTGCCGAGCAGCGAAGAGAACCCACCAAAAAATCCTGCCAAGAGCAACATACGGTTAAATTTAACTGTCCACTGAATAGCTCCGACGGCAGGCGCGACCAGCATGCTGGAGATCAGGATTGCACCGACGATGCGCAGACCGACGGCGATCAAAGATAGGCTAGATAAGAGTATCACTATAGATAATAGTTTAGGGCGAAATCCTGTTAATTGGCTGAATTCGTAATCGAAGACGAAAATTTTAATCTCCTTGTAGAACAGGCATAATAGCAATAAGTTAACAATACTGACGACAAAAAGTATTTTTACATCTGACTTATCAGTATAGGCTGCCTGACCGAAGATGTATTTTTCTAGTCCTGCCTGTGAAGTGTGGCGATAGGCGATGTTGCCCTGGATGTAGCTTTTGAGAACTACACCCAGACCAAACATCGTGGAGAGAACGATAGCTAGCGAAGTATCTAGCTTAGTTGTCGATTTGTTGGAGATAGCTTGAATCAGTAGATAAGCGATGAAACCAGCTAAAATAGCTCCCAACATCAAGATTGAGGGATTGCGGGTCTGAAAAAGCATGAAGGCAATCACTACGCCGGGGAATACACTGTGTCCGATACTGTCACCGATCAGAGATTGACCACGCAGAACAGAAATACTGCCGACCATACCAGAGACGGTTCCTAGCAGAGTAGCACCCAGAGCAGGTATCCAGAAATTTATATCTTTTAATAAATCAAGATACTGCATATCAAACCTACTCATTGACAAAAATACTGTTGGTATAAGCGGCTTTCAGATTGGCATCAGTCATCACTTCTCGCACTTTGCCGACGGAGATCAACTGTTTGTTGATCAAGATGGCTTCATCGAAAATATCAGCCACATTGTTGAGATTGTGGTGTACTGCAAGAATCGTTTTCCCTTGAGCTTGAAGTTCTTTGAGGGTTGCGATAATCGTCTGTTCAGTCTTGATATCAACACCCTGTAGAGGTTCATCGAGAATTAAGAGTTCAGGCTGTTGTGTCAGGGCACGTGCGATGAACACCCGCTGTTTTTGACCACCAGATAATTCCGATATCTGGCGGTTGTAAAAACTGCTCATACCCACTAATTCCAGAGCCTGGTCTGCTAGACGATAATCTTCCTTAGAAGGTCTTTTGATCCAACCGAGGTGCACGTATCTGCCCATCACAGCGACATCTCGTACCGTGGTCGGGAAATCCCAATTGACCATGCTTTTCTGAGGTACATATGCGATCTGTTTGCGTACTTGTGCCAGTGATGCTTGACCGTAGAAAACGGTAGTACCACTCACTAGGGGAATCAGACCGAGCATGCCTTTGAGCATGGTTGTTTTACCCGCGCCATTAGGTCCGATAATAGCTGTCATCGATCCATTTTTGACATAGACTTCGACATTGTCGACCACTAATTCGTCGCGATATGAGATGCTCAAGTCCTTGGTGTATATGGCATTGGTTGCAGTTAAATCAGTCATGTTTCCCCTGAGTAGTAGAATTTCTTTAAATTTTATTCCAAGTTTGTGACGATCAATTGGACATTATGCTTGTACATATCTATATAGTTATCACCCATCTGTCCTTCTGGAGCCAGTGAGTCTGAGAAGAGCTCATTTCCTTCACCGCTCACAACTTTGACATCAAAGCCTTTATTGGCACAGTTTTGTTTTATGACTTCCATGCGTTTAGGATCAGTGGTGGATTCTGCGAAGATAGCCTTTACTTTTCTGTTAACGATTAAATCAACAGTTTCTGTGATATCGCCAGTGGCTACCTCAGAGTCGGTGGATACACCCTGTGGTGCATGTACCTCGATATTGTAGCGACGAGAAAAATAGTTGAAAGCATCGTGCGGAGTGACCAATACTCGAGACTCTTGAGGGATTTTTTCGAGTTCTTTACGAATCAATTCGTCGAGCTTATCTAAGTCTTTTAGGTAATTTTCTAGACGGGTTTGGATGGCATTAGCTTCGTCAGGCATCAGTTTGCAGAGTGCTTCAGCTGCGTTTGTCGTAGCTAATTTATAGAGGTCAATATCAAACCAAAAATGAGGATCAATAACTTGTTGACCGTCTTCTTCCATTTTACCTATCTTATCTTCGGGGAAATTTTCCGATAGATTGGTGCCGACTTTCTCTAAGATTTCTACCATCTTACCTTCGAAGTGCAGGCCGTGATAGAGAACCAGATCCGCCTCGCTCAATTTGGTTTTGTCCTCAGGTAGAGCATTGTAGAGATGCGGATCCTCACCAGCTGGGATGATCAAATTGATATCTACCAGATCACCAGCTAAAACTTTTACCATATCTTGCAAAAAAGAAGTGGTGACAGTGACGACAGGTTTAGCTTTAGTTGAGGTATCTTCAGCACTTGATTTTTGGGTTGAGGTATTTTCAGCACTTGATTTTTGGCAAGAAACTAACAATACACTCAGCAGCATGAGACTGGCGAGGAAAACGCCCAGTGATTTTCGAAATATGTGTTTCATATATCCTCCTAGTTGTTAGAAAACTTAATTAGGTTAACCTAATTAAGAATTATAATTTGGTATCCCTAAAAATTCAAGAAAACAAAAAAGCTCTGAGCAGAACTCAGAGCTAATCAACAAATAATTTATCTGTTAGGTAAGGCTATTAGATTGGACAACCCTGTGTCTCTTCAGAGACGTGTCTACCTTCACAGCATTTCTCAAAACGTTTGGCGACGACATCCCAGTTTACGACTTTCCACCACTCTTTTAAGTAGTCAGGGCGACGATTCTGGTAGGTTAAATAATAAGCGTGCTCCCAGACGTCGTTGCCGAGCAGAGGAGTAGCACCTTCCATGACAGGATTGTCTTGATTGGCGGTGGACATGACGACTAATTGTCCATCCTTGCAGGCCAGCCAAGCCCAGCCGCTGCCGAAGCGACCAGCGCCAGCTTTTTCAAATTTATCTTTGAAATCAGCGAATGAACCGAAAGCAGAATCAATAGCTTTAGCTAATTCACCAGTGGGTTGACTGGAACCACCAGGAGTCATGCTCTCCCAGAATAATTTATGGTTGAGGTGACCGCCACCGTTGTTGCGGACAGCTGTACGGATGTTTTCAGGTACTGAATCGAGATCTTTAAGGATTTCGACGATGCACTTACCATCTAAATCGGTTCCCTCTACAGCCTTGTTCAGGTTGTTGACATAAGCAGTATGGTGCTTATCGTGGTGAAAATGCATAGTATCCTTGTCGATTACGGGCTCTAAAGCATCGTAGGCATAGGTTAATTCAGGTACTTGATAACTCATTATTAAAAAACCTCCTTACTATTTACGAAGTATATGTACAACGATAACACGCACGGTAAAAAAAAGAGGGGAATTGCGATTTGAGTAACAATTCCCCTTAACGTAACATATGTCCGTATCTAGATGATTAGAGGGCTAGTGATCCCATCGGATCCCAAGGTGCTAGTTCGATGACGTCTTTGTTTTCGGCTGATTTTAATAGTTCTGCATCGATAAATTCTCTGTCTATCATCACTTCGTAGACAAATTCATCGAACCAGGCATCACTCATCGAGTAGATACCCTTGGCAGGTCCGCGTTCGCCCCATGAGTTCTCAACTTTCCAATTGATAGGATTACCTTCATCGTCGAGATCGACACCTAGGAAAACCATGGCGTGGGTGAGTAGGCTATCGCAGTAATCTAGACGTTCTGCTTTATTTAGTTTTAGACCTTCGCCGAGTACTGATTCGTAACGGCGAGCTTCAAGATCCATCAGAGCATTTTCACGTTCTAGGCGTTGTCCCACATCGCAGCCGAACCAGACAGGTTGACCCGACTTTAATTGAGCTAGAGTATATTTTTTCAGTTCGGTGATACCCACATTCAAATAATTGATGGGACGCTCTTCTATAACAGATCCTAAATATTTGACGGTGTAGAAGCGGTTGAACGGTTTGTCTTCAGTGGGAGCATTGATGACCGAGATTTTATCTTCTAATTTCCAGTCAGTATATTCAGTGAAGAATTGCTGGGGAGTCATCTCGGGCAGACGATGATATTCGTCGTCTTTGTCGTAGTAGCCGAAGACGAATTTCTCAGGGGGCTCGCCTAGAGCCTGTACTAGAATTTGCCAGATAAAACCTAACATCTCTTCTTTGCGGGCTTCTAGCTCTTCCTTACTCTTTGTCTTGGCGAGTTTCCGTAATTCACAGGCGTACTCACGTAGTTTTGATGTCATGAAAGTGACTAAGGCACCGGTATTAGATGAGTGGTAGGTTTCTGGCATCACACTTTTGGGCACAGCACCGTATTTTTTGAGGATGCCACAGAACATATCCCATTGACCGCCATCTTGCAGAGGACAAGCCAACAAGTGATCGAGCAGACGTGAATGTACCGGCTCAGCTAATGTTTCTAGTATATTGTTCAAAAAATAATTTGATTTTTCTAATTTGTCCCAGAACAGCGGATAAACTTCGGAAAATTCGAAGGTCTTGACATTCAGTTTCTCTATTACTTTGGTGCGCGCGGCGTTAAAAGAGGCGAACATCCAGCAACGGCCGCTCATTTTTTGGTTGGTGATATCACCGGTCTTGATGTCGACGGAAAAAGTGAAGGGGTGACGTTGTTTTAATTGTGGATCGACTGTAGCAGCGTCGATGCCAGCTACGGACATCGCACCTGCCACCGCTTGATGGCGTTGATCGCTATTGTACTGTTTGCGGAATTTTTGTACTTGCTCTTTTGTTATCATAGAAGACCTCTTTCTATTTGTTACATAGTTACGGTACGCCAATTCGGAGAAAATGTATAGTTGAGCCAATCAGGTCGGGGGATTTGTTATACTGGAAAAAAGTTTTGCAGGTGATTTATGAGTTTTGTTCCTAATATCTATTCAGAGATCGGCACACTTAAAAAAGTGATGCTCCATCGCCCTGGCCGCGAATTGCTAAATCTTACTCCATCGAGCATGCACCGCTTATTATTCGATGACATCCCTGATATGCAAAAAGCTCAGAGTGAACATGATGCTTTTGCTGATGTACTGCGTGCTCAGGGTATAGAGGTAGTTTATCTGACTGACTGTCTAGAAAAGGTCTTACAGTCCGAGGATATAAGACATGATTTCTTACAGGAGTTTTTGCCAGAAGCGGGGATCTATCGCGAGCGTATAACTCCATTTATGGATTATTATCTGAATCTCTCGCCGTCAGAGATGGTCACAAAAATTCTTGAAGGTGTACGCTTGGAGGATGTGCCCAAACTACAAGGTTCCACATTGTCTACCATCATGCGCCGTGAGAGTGATCTGTTGATCGATCCACTGCCCAATCTATATTTTCAGCGTGATTCGATGACGGCCATCGGCAATGCTCTGAGTATCAATGTGATGTCGACTGAGACTAGGAGACGTGAAACTCTGCTGTACAAGTACATTTTGCAATATCATCCAGATTTCACAGCCGTCTCTACTGTATATAATCGCGATTTCAACTACCGTATTGAGGGCGGAGACATATTGATCTTGAGCCCCTATATCGTCGCCATCGGTATCAGTCAGCGAACTCAGAGTGAGGCGATTGAGTTGATGGCACAAAATCTCTTATCTGGAGACAATAGTTTTGAACATGTGTTAGCTTTTCAAATTCCTGAAAAGCGTGCTTTCATGCATCTCGATACGGTATTTACGATGATTGACCGCGATGTCTTCACCATTCATCCGGAGGTCGAAGAACCGCTGACCGTCTATGATCTGACTATGTCAGATGGTCAGATAAAAGTTCATGAACTCAAAGATAAGTTAGAACAGATTCTCTGCTCATATCTAGATCAATCTCAAGTTACATTGGTGCCTTGTGGTGGTGGTAAGGGTATCGATGCTGAACGTGAACAATGGAATGATGGCTCCAACACTTTGGCGATCGCACCGCGTGAGGTAGTAGTCTATGAACGCAACCGCGTCACCAATCAGCACCTGGAAGAGGCAGGTGTCAAGCTCCACTACCTGGATTCAGGCGAATTATCACGTGGACGTGGAGGTCCTCGTTGTATGTCGATGCCTTTAGTGCGTGAAGATTAGCGGTTATTATAGATCGCTTCCACTAAGGTTACAGCATTGATGCCGCTGTCGATATCAGCGAAGGGTGTCATACCCTCTTGCATATGTAGTATTGACTCTATCAGATCGATATAGATGCCGGTGTGTGGATTTTTGATCTCTTTGAGACGACGCCAACCACCTTCACGCCAGTAATCGAGCAAAGCTTGTTTCAAGTACTTAGTTTTAAGATTTTTGTTCTGTTCCTGGTCAGCGAATTTGCGGATATCGAGCGTAATCTTGCCATTGCGTAGACCGGCACGTATTTCTCCAGCAGTGCAGCAGACGAAAAAGTTAGCTTCATGATCATCAGGAGAGGTATTGGTGGTACCTTCAACATTTAACCAGATATTATCTGAGAATTCACAGATGGCAAAGCCCAGATCCTCAGCTTCCATACGGTGATTCTGTGTGGTACAGCGTGCCGTAACTGATTTCAATTGTGGTCTACCTAAGAGCAAGTGCATCAGGTCGAGAGCGTGTATGCTTTGATTCATAATTGCACCGCCATCTTGGCTATAAGTACCACGCCAGTCAGCTTGATCATAATAAGCTTGATCGTGTCCCCAACGCACATCGACACTGCCGTAGAGAATTCTGCCGAAATCTCCTCGCTGTAACTCCTCACTGAGTTGTTTGACAGCAGGGAAGTATCGATAAATATGTCCGATGGCTATCTGCAGTTTGTTAGTAGAGGCAAGTTGTTTCAGATCAATGGCTTCTTGTGAGGTCATAGTCACAGGCTTTTCCACCAGAATATGACATTTATTTTCTAGTGCCTCTCTAGCTAGTCGGTAATGGCTGCCAGACGGTGTGGTGATCGCGACTAGATCAGGTTGGTACTCAGCATATAGTTTGGCGGTATCGGATAGCACGGCAATATTTCTAAAGTGGCTATCAGACTGCAATTGTTTTTGTACACGACAGCGATTGGGATCTACAACAGCTACCAGTTCGATCTTGGGACAAGATCTAAAGTGATGGCGAAGATACTTAATTGCGGACAGATGCTTGACGGCAACTCTACCGCAACCGATCAGGGCTATTTTAAGCGATTTATTTAATTTATCAGCATTGTTCATAGTATCAGTTAAAGTATTAGACTACAGTTTATAGATTTTCAGTTTTTTACAACACCAAAGAATGAAGCGATGTGGCAATAGTTTGCTGGCAAATAGTATGAGTTTAGCTGACAGACATGATGTGGATATCTGTTTGCCTTTACGACAATTCTTGATCGATTTAGTGACCACGGTCTCAGCTTTTTCGAGACCTATCTTCTTGATGCCAGCTGGTGATCCGCCGATATTTTTGAAAAAACCGGTGTCTACTGGATTCGGGCAAACAGCACAGACATTGACCTCGGGGTATTCGATATCCAGAGCTCTAGCTAAGCTCAGAACATAGCTCTTGCTGGCAGCGTATACAGCAAAAGCAGGTTGGGGTACGAAGGCAGCGACAGAGGCGTACAGAAGACAATACGCTTGCTGCATACGTGGTAAGAGAGAGGCTGTAATCTGAGTGAGTGATGAGATATTTAGATCGATCATGCTCTGAGCTGAGGTGATTGTAGTTGAATCTAGACGACCGAGCTTGCCGAAACCAGCTGCCAATACAAGCCAATGAAGATTGTCTCCACTGCTGATAGCTGTTTCAGCTTGGTTAATAAGTTGCTGCACATCAGAAGGAGAAGTGAGATCCAATGCTAGAATTTTGCATGGCAGATCTAACTCGTCGTTGAGTTTGATCAATTCATCTTGTCTGCGAGCTACCAACCAAAGTTCATCTACAGCTTCGGTATCTGCTAATTGTCTGCATGTTTCACGTCCTAAGCCTGAGGAAGCGCCGGTGACGATAGCAAATTTCATAGGTATCACCATCCTTACATCTAGAGGAGATCTCGTCTGTAATATTAGCTAAACAGCTTACTATTTGCTATTGACTATTATTTATGCAGGTGATATTGTTAGTCCAGTTAGCTATAGCTAACGTTTCTCTCCTTACCTTACACATACACATTTAGGGGTCGCAGTTCCATGCGGCCCCAACTCTTTTTGGGTATACTGAAACCAGCTAGTGTAGGATAATCTTATGTTGAAAATAATTGCTATCATCTTAATGACCTTAGATCACATCGGCTGCTATTTCCAAGTGTATATGCCGAGTGAAGTATACTGGGTACTCAGAGCAGTCGGTCGTCTGGCTTTTCCGATTTTTTGCTACTATCTAGCGTGTGGTTATCAGCGTACACATAATTTGAGTAAATATTTCTTCCGTCTGAGTTTTTTCGCCTTACTCAGTGAACCGGTGTTGTACTATTCTTTTAACCTCGCTGGTTTTAGTTATGATTCGCGAAACATATTTTTTACGCTGGTCTGTGCTTTGATTTTTCTCGGTGGTCTGGATATTTTTCTGCAAAATATCGATGTGGTCAAAAGGAATTCCACACATTACAAGGGTATAATTTTTGGCCTAGTCACCATGATATGTGCCTGTATGATCGGTCGCTACTTTATGGTTGATTATGGCATATATGGTGTGATGTTACCGGGAGTTTTCTATTTTGCGCAGCGATTTAGTCTGCGTGGTCTAGATATGAATTACACTCAACTATTGTACAAAATACAGACGGATGGCCTTCGCTTACAGACTGGACGGCAACTGATCAAACGCACACGTAATTTTGCTTTGGTTGGGATGTATATTCTCACCGCGTTATTTATGCTGCTGGATTATTTCTTACACAATGTTTTCCCGTTCCCCAGCATTCAGATATTAGCGATTTTAAGTATTTTTATCTGCTACATTCCTGGTCTGCAGAAATCTACTGCCAATAAACCTAGCGTAGTTCAACAGTATTTTTTCTATATTTATTATCCGCTACATATTTTTATTCTCGGTTTCATCGTCAGTCGTTTATAATGAACAAATCTGGTTATAAAGAGGAGATTTATGAGCTATTCAACTAAAATCGATGCTAAATGGCAAAAGTATTGGTAAGAGATAGACTTAGCTGCTTTCGATCCTTCAAATATCGAAAATAAAAAATATATTTTGGAGATGTTCTCGTATCCTTCAGGTGCCAAACTCCATGTCGGACATTGGTACAACTATGGTTTGTCTGATATCTGGGCACGTATGAAGAAGATGCAGGGTTACGAAGTCTTTCAACCTATGGGCTTCGATGCTTTTGGCTTGCCCGCTGAGAACTATGCCATCAAGACTGGTATACATCCCCAAGATAGCACTGAACAAAATATCTCTACCATGCGTGAGCAATTGCGCAAGATGGGCGGTATGTTTAATTGGCAGCATGAATTAGCCACTTGCAAGCCAGAATACTATAAATGGAATCAATGGTTATTCCTGCAACTCTATAAAAACGGTTTGGCCTACCGCAAAAATGCTCCAGTTAACTGGTGCACTAAATGTAATACGGTTTTGGCTAATGAACAGGTTTCGGCTGATCATACCTGTGATCGTTGTGGTAGTTCTGTAATCAAAAAAGATCTAACTCAGTGGTTCTTCAAAATCACTGACTATGCAGGCGAGCTGCTCGACGATCTCGACCAGTTAGATTGGCCTGAAAAAACCAAACGCATTCAACATAATTGGATCGGTCGTTCACACGGTGCAGAGATTGTCCTCGACGTAGAAAAGAACGGTGAACCTCTGATCAAGGAAGGACAACCTGTCCAGATCCGTGTTTTCACTACACGTGCGGATACTTTGCCAGGTGTTACTTATGTAGTAGTCGCACCTGAAAGCGATCTCTGCCTAGAGCTCACGACAGAACAACAGATGTCCGAGGTCATGGCCTACCGCGAACAGGTAGCTAGCTCTTCAGATATCGAACGCATGTCGACTACTGCAGAGAAAACTGGTGTCTTTACCGGTGCGTATGCTATACATCCCCAGACCGGCAAACGTGTACCAGTTTGGACTTCAGACTACGTCATCGCAAGTTATGGTACAGGTGCAGTTATGGCAGTGCCTGCACACGATGAGCGAGATTACGCTTTTGCCGAAAAGTTCCACCTACCGATCGAGCAAGTTATCGCAGCTATTGACGATGACACTGTTAATTTGCCTTATTGTGAAGATGGCATGGTCAAAGCTGGCTGCAAGTACGATGGCCTAACCTCAGCAGAAGCCCGTGAGCAGATGGTCGCAGATCTCCAGGCAGAGGGTAGAGGTGAACAAAAAATCAATTACCGTCTACGCGATTGGTTGGTGTCTCGTCAACGCTACTGGGGAACTCCCATACCCATTGTTTATTGTGATAAGTGCGGTGTAGTCCCTGTACCCGAAAAGGATTTACCAGTACTCTTGCCCTATGATGTAGATTTTGCTCCTGACGGTGATTCGCCGCTCAAAAAATGTGATAGCTTCATGCATACCACCTGCCCTTGCTGCGGTGGGCCTGCTCTGCGTGATCCGGATACCTTAGATACTTTTGTATGTTCTTCGTGGTATCAGTTCCGCTACGTCGACAATCACAACTCAGAAAAAGCTTTTGATTCTGCTAAAGTCAATCAGCTCTGTCCGGTCGATAAATACATAGGTGGTGCAGAACACGCAGCTATGCACTTGCTTTATTCACGTTTTATCACCAAGGTTTTGCGTGATCTCAAATATCTAGATTTCGACGAACCATTTTTGTCTTTGATCCATCAGGGAACAATCTTAGGTGAAGATGGTAGCAAGATGTCTAAATCTCTGGGCAACACCGTTTCGCCTGATCAATATATCGAAGAATATGGTGCAGATGTTTTCCGTTTGTACCTCGCTTTCGCATTTGCTTATGTCGATGGCGGACCTTGGAACAGTGATGGCATCAAGGCAATCAGCAAATTCGTCAATCGCATCGAGCGACTTTGTGAGAATCTATTGTCTGAGCTGGAACAGGCTGGTTTGTCCTTGAGTGATCTGGCCAGCGAGTATTCTCAGCTGCTACCCCAATATGTCTTTGACCTCGAACGTGACAAGCGGGGAGAAGAACAGAAATTGGAGGCGAGCGATCTGGGTTTGGCTGCGGCAGGCTTAGAGTTGAGCTCGGCTATGAAAAAACTAAATTCTGTTCTCAACTACACCATCGCTTCAGTTTCACGTGACGCAGAGGCTTTCCGCTTTAATACTTCTATCGCTCGCGTGATGGAGCTGATGAATTCGTTAGCTGAATATCGCCGCGAAACCGAGAAGCTGACCGATGCTGATAGAACAAGCGCTCTTATCTTCGAGTATCGAGTTGTCTGTGAAATGACACGTACCTTGGCTCCTTTTGCACCGCATCTCTGTGAGGAGTTGTGGCAAATTCTAGGTCAGCAACCTTCAATCTTCAAAGTTACCTGGCCGATCGCCTCAGCAGCTGCTCAAGTCAGCGATATGATAGAGATAGCTGTTCAAATCAACGGTAAGGTTTTGACTCGTATCGATATCCCTACTGATGCGGATCAAGAGCAGGTGATGGCGATAGCCCATGAAAACTCTGTAGTCGAAGAACGCGTAGCAGATAAAACTGTACGTAAAGTTATCTATGTACCGAAGCGTCTTCTGAACATAGTTGTCGGTTGATCGCAAAAGTAATTCGTAGAACTATCAATAAGCCGAGAGCACCTGAGGTCCACAGCCACCACAAGTGAGATTGTGCACTGCCAGTTTTGGGCAAAGGTGGCTCCGGCTTTTCTTGTATAGGTATTTGTTTATTCTTAAGTATAAAAGTGTTCTCGCCAGAAGTGATTTTGAGGTTTTGATCTTCAGCTTTTTGATAACCACGTGGTGCAGATACTTCACGTATTTTATATATCTCATTTAGATGCAGACCGAAGATTACCTCAGGTTCGTTTCCGCTCAGCCAACGATGGACTACTTCGCCAGATCTATCTAACAGTTCAAAAGCAGCTCCGCTCAATACCTGTCCAGTCACAGCGTCGACTTTTTTGAAAATAGTCTTGCTCGGTTGATTGCCGATTTTCTGACTGATGAGAGATAGTTCATGTGCTTGCCCAGCGTAATTGATCTCGATTTTTAGGTCTTCCATGGGCAGATATCCGGCAGGCGGTTTTTTCTCGTGCAAAATATATTTACCTAGAGGTAATTCCTCTGACGTAGCAAAACCGCTCGTGTCTGTAACTAAAGTAGTGATGATACTGCCAGGAGCATGTTCTTCGTGATCGCGTTCATCTAACAATTGTTCGACGATCAATTCGAATTCAGCGCCTGCCAAAGGTTTATCGTTATTGCAATCTACTTTGTTCAGTTGTATTTTCCCGCGCTGAGGTCTATCAGTGACGATGAGCGAGTTCAAGGAGAGTTTCTGTTCTTGGCCTGCATAGGGCAGATCTATCACCATGTCTAGATGTGGCAAGTAGCCGTAGGGAGCTTTGATTTCCTTCAACAGATAGCGTCCTAAAGGCAGATCGTCAAATACGATTACACCATCATCGTCAACCGTCTGCTCGCTAAAAGGCGTATGCAAAGAATATGGTTGATCTTGTTCGTTGTAATATTCTATAGCTTCGAGAGTAAAAGTTGCACCACTCAATGGTTGGTGTCTGTGATCGTGTTTTTGCACTATTAAGCTGGCGCGTTGTACTCGATTAGTGGTAGTAGTTGCATAGCTGACAATGGCTGAGGATTGTTCCCCGTATTTAAGATCCAGAATAATTGTTTCATCAGACAACACATAGCCAATAGGAGCCTGCTTTTCCACTAAGCGGTAGCGACCGAGGGGGAGTGGCTCACTCTCTGCATAGCCGTGCTCATCAGTGCAGATGGTGGTTATGGTATCTTCGATATTGTAGCCGGCAGTGTAATCGCTGAAAAACTCTTCTACGATGATGTCGAAGTGAGCGTTAGCTAGCCCGACCCCTGTGACTGCATCATTCTTTTGTAGTTGTATGGTAGCGAGTTGGTATCTGTTTTCTAATTCTACTGTTTTAGTAGATACTTCTACTGTCTGTCCTGCATAAGCTAGATCAATTTCGTACTCAGTGTCGTCCAACACCATATTTTTGCTGGCAGAGATTTCTCTTAAACTGTACTTACCTAGAGGCAAGTCATCTAATTTAGCCACACCATTTTCGTCCGTAGTTATTTCTACTACAGTTTCATCTGCTACCCAGTCCGTCGGTTCTGCTGTGTATGCTTCGATTAGTTTTACAGCAAAAGTTGTGTTAGGCAGTGGCAATCTTGTGTTCTCAGCATGTTTATGGACGATTAACTGTGCTACTTGTGGTCGGTTATAGAGTTTATCGCTATATACAGCTATTTTATTGGTCTGACCTGCGTATGC
This sequence comes from Bacillota bacterium, assembly GCA_023388605.1. GTDB lineage: Bacteria > Bacillota > Clostridia > Saccharofermentanales > DTU023 > JAEWER01. Next base: position 21,575 of record JAEWFX010000007.1, on the reverse strand, counting down.
GAGATGAATATGACGTTCTTCAGGATCCAGTATGTAGCCTATGGGAGCTTTTATCTCTCTTAATTTGTAGTGACCTAGAGGAAGATCATTAAATTCAGCAAGTCCATCTCCATCCGTCGTCGTCTTAATGGAATTACCGATTTTGAAAGTCCCAATTTCCTCAGGGTAATCAGCCTCGAGGAAAGTTAATTCGAACTCAGCTTCTGCCAGGGGAATATCACTGTTACTGTACTTAGAGATTTGCAACTTAGCTAGCTGAGGTTGATTGCTCAAAGTAATACTCTCCTTGGCGATACTGATAGTTTGACCAGCATACTCAAGCTTGAGATCATAGACTTCGGTATCTAATACATAACCTGATGGTGCTTCGATCTCCTGCAATCGATAACTGCCTAAGGGCAAGTCACTGAAGATAGCTTCCCCATCACTATTCGTGACTGTCTCCCAGTACTCAGGAAAATCAGAGCCGTCTTGATCTCGATAGGTGAATTCTATAGGAGTCAGACGATAGCGAGCTTTTGCCAGTGGCAGTTTACTGCCAGCAGAAGTTTTTTTGATGGTGATCTCACCTGATTGGAGTTTATTTTCTACTTGTGCCGTGTAAGTTACTGTCTGCACTTCACGGTCGTAAAGCAATTGTATGGTGCGGGCTCTATCATCTAGTACATAGCCGTCCACAGTATTTGTCTCTACTAATTGATAAATACCTAAAGGTAGATTTTCAATGGTTATTTCGCCCTTATTATCTGTTTTATATGTGCCTACTAATTTGTCTTCGCTCACCTTATCTCCTGAGTAGAGGGCGAATTCGACACCAGAGATGGGCTTGTCTTGTACTGGATCACGTTTGAGGATCTTTATTTCTCCCTGTTGTACTTCGTTCTCGACTTCTATCTCCATCTCCTCGCGATCTACTTTTACTTGGTGAACTGCAGGATCCAGTCGGTAGGGGGCAGGTACAAAAATCTCTTTGTAGTAGATAGTGCTATTCAAATTTGCATGATATACGTTAGAAAGTCCGTGCTCGTCGCAGGTGACTTCTTGTGTGTCTTTGAACTCTCGATCGCTCGCACAGCTAAAAATAGCTCCCTTGATCGCTCGCTTATCTTTATCCACCTTGTGAAAACGGATCTTACCATCGGGTTTGAGTGTGTAACTTATTCTGGTAGCAGCAGAATTTGCGACGCGGGCGGCCGTTATACTTTGACTATCGCCAAAAAAAGCTACGGGTTTGCCCGTCATACTCGATGATACTTTGGGCAGTGTAATAGTTACGCTAGATGATTTCTTCGCCAATGGTTTGATGGTAAGAGAGTTTTTCCCGTCCCAAGTCAACTCAGTATCCTGCATGGTTTTTGCTTTATTGGGACTAAAACCATTACATTTCATGTAGTCGCTGAGAACGCCGTTGCTGTCTTTAAAGGTATAGCTTTGACCGAGACTGAGTTCAGGGACCTCCTTGTCGAATGAGGGGAGGATACCGTGCTTAGCGACTTTCTCTTTGATCTCTGAGATGCGTTTGGATACAGAACTATCCATCTCAGGTTTTAGACTAGAGGAGCTGCTATCCCATTGCCAACCACAAGTCAACCAAATCAAAAATTGAGTAGCGACACGATCGAGGTCAGTTTTGGCGCTTTTTTCCCAACCGTAATAGGCGATCAATGAGACTTGGTCAGCCATCTTATCTGCAGCTGAGTTGCTAAGGTAATAATGCCAAGCAAGAATTTCTGACAAGGAATAGGGCTTCATCAAGGTGTTGTGAAATATCATCTTGCTGGGAATGAGGCAGAATACCTGTCTGCCGTCATATTCACCAGATCCAGATAATTTTTGATCGCCTGCCTTGTCGCGAACATAGTTTGGATTATTGGTGTTGGTGTCCTTGACCTTGCCTGGATATTCCATGTTCATCCAGTCATATGATGTGGGTGATCCTTCGTAGTAGCGATTTTTGACTCTATAGCTGCCGATATTGTCGAAAGCAAATGTTTTATTTGTCACGGACAAAGGAACTAGCAGCGATAGAAGCAAACAAGTTGTTGTTAAGTAGAAAAATAGCTTGTTTTTTGTCTTTTGCATTACAGCCTCCGAAAAAGATTTTTAGAGAACTGAATTGAAATCATGTCGCTAGTTTAGCTGGGAAAATTTGCCTGTGAACATCGAGTTTTGTGCATTTAGGTCGAAATCTGTCGAAATGTGTCAGACATCTCATTGTATAAATAATGTAATATTTAACCTATAAGATAGCTAAATAAAAATTAATTAAAATTAATGTTGATTTTAATTTTATTAAAGTATATAGTTTGACTTGGAGGTAGTTATGGCAAATCGTATCCCTAATTGGGCAGAAGATTTTCAGGCTGAAGAATGGGAATTTGTCAGAAATTTTCTGTTGACTTCTGGGTCACTCAAGGAGATGGCTGCGATCTACAATGTCACCTATCCTACTATGCGTTTGCGATTGGATCGTTTGATAGAACGTATTTCACAAGCTGAGCAGGTAGCGACTCATCCGGCTCTCATCAAGCAGTTAGCTTTAGAGAACAAGATAGACTTAACGACTGCCAAACTACTATTAGATAGTTACGAATCGGAACGGGCGAGCTGATGAATTATTTGATCTTGATTATTTTTGTTTGTGTGATTGTCGGTGACATTATTCTGTGTCGCAAGAATTTTATTTGGTCGGTGGCTTGGCTGAGTATTCCAGTGATTCTTGGCTTTGTCGTCACTAAGACTCTCTGGCCCGTCGCCATCGTCCTGCTCTGCATCAACATCGCCTACCGTATGCACCAGCAGGAAAAATCTTATTCTCTATTAAGTGGTAAGCAGTTATATCGTCTGCAACAACAAGAAGAGAAGAGACGTAATCATGCTGATTCTTCTATCAGAGTTGAAAAAAGGCATGCTAAAAATATCTTTGTCAATTTTGATCTCAATGACGAACATTCAATTTTTCTATCCAGTGAATATGCTGAGGGTCGTGCACTCAAGAGGAATTATCGATTGGTTGAGACACCTCAAATGGTGCAGGAAGAAAGTGCACGAGAAGATTTGTTAAATGTAGAAGAGTTGGCAGAAGATATCTCTGTGGTACGCAGTGCTTAATCAATCAGTATGTTTAGCGAAAGCTAGAACTGTGAATGCAAAACTTCAGAACACCCCGTACGGGGTGTTTTACATTGACACCATAGAGTCGCAACAGTATACTTTATTGGCTTGACTATTATACGAGGAGGAATATATGAAAAGAACATATCAACCTAAAGTTCGTCAGCGCAAACGCGAACATGGTTTTCGCAAACGCATGAGAACCGCTGCAGGACGCTTAGTTCTCAAACGCCGTCGCTTAAAAGGCAGAAAGAAATTATCCGCCTAATCGATGCTGACTGATCAGCCCAAAACACATAAGTTAAAACAGAACTATTGTTTTAGACGAGTATACAGACGTGGACAATACGTCAACAGCGAGCACCTAACCTTCTATTATTTTGCTCGAAGAGATACCCATAGGTATTTAGGCGTAACCGTTCCACGTCGTTTCAAAGGTGGCGTTCTACGCAATCGCATCAAACGCCAACTGCGTGCACTCTACCGTGAGCGAGAAGCGGTGATAAAACCAGGTTACGATTTTATCCTGCTCGGTAGATATCGACCTGAGACGGTGAAATATGCTCAACTTCTCAAGGAGTTTGATCATATCTTAAAGAAAACTCACCTAACAGTGGAACAAGTCAGTGACTGAGAGACGAAGCAGAAATAGTTGGCTGGCAAAACGTGCCATCGCCATGATCAGACATTATCGCAGCGAGATTTCGCCTCGTCTCGGAGCAAATTGTCGTTATACTCCGACTTGTTCACAGTATGCTATCGATGCTATTCAATACTATGGTTTTTGGCTGGGCGGTATCAAAGCTTTTTGGCGTATTCTACGTTGCAATCCTCTGTCCAGAGGTGGTTACGACCCCGCTGTACCTTGTTGTGTACAAGCTGACGAGGAAAATAAGAGAGAGGAATCATAATGAGCTATCCAGTAGCACTCAGTCTACTCGAACCATTTACCATCTTATTCGGTAAACTGATGAATTTAATCTATGTATTCATCGGTAACTACGGTTGGTCGATGGTAATTTTTGCTGTAGTCACGAAGGCGTTGTTCATCCCCTTATTTGTTAAGTCACAGAAGGGCATGCTCAAACAACAAGCACTTCAAGATGACATCAACGAGATCAAACGCATGTATCCGAAGAATATGCAGAAACAGCAAGAGCTCACACAAGAGCTCTACAAAGCTAACAATGTCAGCATGGGTGCAGGTTGTTTGACTTCGCTGATCCCACTCTTACTGATTTTCCCGATGTTCACTATCGCTCGTAACCCACTCCAATATATTTCGGGTTTGAGTTCGGAAAATTTAGTAAAAATTGTCGACTATCTCAGACAGGCGAATATCATCGATGACTCATTGGTCAAAACTATTGTCAACAATTCAGATATTCACCTGATAGGAGTACTTAAAAGTAACACTCAAGCTTTTGCTCACGTCATTCAAGAGGGTTGGCTGCGAGTCGATCAGATGTTGGATACACATTTTTTCGGCATCGATCTAGGTATGAAGCCCAGTTATCACATCAGCGACTTATTCGGACCTCAAAGCATCACCTATTTATCCTTGTTGATTTTACCCATTATCTGTGTCGTGACAATTATTTTGCAATTGCGTATCAGCAACAAATCCCTACCAACTCACATATCTAAAGCTGAGCGCGAACGCGAGAACAAGAATCCCGCCAAAGCTGGTCAAACTCCTAAAGATCAGGGTGCAGGCATGATGAAAACCATGCAATATACTATGCCCATCATGATGCTGGTCACCATGTTCATCATCCCTTCAGCACTGGGTCTCTTCTATGTTGTCAGCAATATTATGGCGATTATCCAGGCGGCGATTATCTACTATTTCTACACCAAGCCCTTCCGTGCTGAACTAGCTGAGATTAAGGGCAACAACTTGATCAGGAGACGTTGATGAAAAAATATGAATTTACTGATTGCAATGTTGAGCAAGCAGTCGAAAAGGCCTTACAGGAACTGGGTGTCCAGCTCTCAGACGTAGATGTAGAAGTCTTGGATGAGGGTGGGAAAGGACTTTTAGGTTTTGGTCGTAAGCCTGCACGTATTCAAGTTAGCTATAAGCCAGGCAAAGAGCCTGTTGAAGAATTAGCTGAAGATCAGCCAGTCTACAATCCTCTAGCTGATGATGCTTGTCCCATCGGTATCCACGATGATGAAGAAGATACTACTGTGGAGTTAAATAAAGAAGTGTCAGACAGCGATGGTGATACAGACAGTACACTTACCGCTGATCAGCGTCAGGAGAGAGTGCAACGAGCAGTTGGTTTCGTCTCCTCGGTGTTACGTAACATGGATATTCACGGTAAAATGTCTTCTTATTATGATCAAGAAGGAGCTCTATGTTTGGATGTAGATGGTGACCACGATGATTTAGGCATGGTCATCGGTCGTCGCGGCGAGACTTTAGAAGCTCTGCAATATCTGGCCAATTTAGCTGTAAACCATCACTCTGAGCCCTATGTGCGTGTCAATGTTGATGTAGCTTCTTACCGCAAGCGTCGTTCTCGCAATCTCGGTTTTAATGCACGTAGAGTAGCGAAACGAGTAGCTCGCAGTGGTAGAAGTCAACGTATGGAAGCGATGAATTCCACTGAGCGACGCCAGGTGCACATGGCACTTCAGAGTTTTGAAGGAATCAATACCTACAGTGAGGGCGATGAGCCAAATCGACATGTGGTTATTGCCCCAGATCGTCACTGATGTGCTCTAAAGATAATTGTAAAAAACCTACAGCCGCAACTATTGCGGCTGTTTCTACACCACCAGGTGTCAGTGCTTTAGCAGTGATCAGAATCACTGGGCCAGAAGCAGCTGATTGTTGTCAGTTGCTTTTTAAGCCTGCTAACAGTCATTTTTTAGATCCCTTAAAAATGACTGGCTATACTCTCGCTTACGGTAATTGGTATGCGACACCAGAGCAGACTGAATTATTAGATCAAGTAGTGCTCGCTTGTTTTCGTGCTCCGCATTCATACACGGGTGAGGATGTATTCGAAATTTCGTGTCATGGCAGCCTCTACGGTGTGCAAGCAATTTTAGATAGCATCTATCAATTGGGAGTTACACCTGCTGGTCCAGGCGAGTTTTCCAAACGAGCATTCATCAATGGCAAGTTGGATTTGACTAAGGCGGAAGCAGTTATCGACTTGATTGAGACAGAATCTAAGGAACGTAGTAAATATGCTCTTCGCCAACTACAGGGAGCGATCAAAGAACAAGTTCAAGCTCTCTCAGAGGCTCTATATGGGGAACTGGCACGTCTCGAGTTAATGTTAGAGTTTCCTGAATTTGAAGATACTCCACAGGTGCGAGAATTATTGCTGAGCAATCTGAGTGAAGTAGGCGATAAGGCTGCTTCTCTAAGCGATGGCTACCGTCGAGGCAGAATGATCCGCGAAGGTATAAAAGTTGCTTTAGTCGGCAAACCCAATGCTGGTAAATCGACCCTATTCAACGATCTTTTAGCTGCTGACAAAGCAATTGTCACCGATATACCAGGTACTACTAGAGATACTATCGAAGGCCGTCTGATTATCGATGGTATGATTGTTACTTTGATCGATACTGCCGGTCTCAGAGAAACTCTAGATCCAGTCGAGCAGGTAGGTGTTGAGCGCAGTCGTTCTGCTCTGAGTACGGCCGACCAAGTTCTGTGGTTGATCGACAGTGATAGCGATGAAACAGAGATCGCAAGTCAAGCGACGGAGATCACAAATTTATCTGTACCTATAATCGTTGTTCTCAGTCGCAGTGATCTCACCACAGCAGACAAAATGTCAGCTTCTATCGCCATTGTTGAGCGTTTGACAGGACGCCGGCCTTTGATCTACTCACATAAGAATCCAGAACAATTGCCGATTTTACGCAGCGCACTACTAGATGTTTACCGGGAGCTAGCGCATGGCGACGCTGAAGTAGTAACTAATGCCAGACATAGCAGACATTTCCGTGCTGTAGCAGATCTGTTGGCGGAAGCTAAAAATTTGATCGAACAAAATATGCCACTGGAAATAGGTGCGAGTGTTCTGCGTTCAGCCATCGAGCAATTAGCTGAGATAACAGGTGAACAAGTCAGTGAGACATTGGTTGAAAATATTTTCAGCCGTTTTTGTGTCGGCAAATAAAAGTTAAAACTTTTTGGAAATAAAATGCAGTATAGAGAATATTTAGAGCAGAATAAATACTATCTAGCAGGGGAGTTTGAAACCATTGTCGTCGGAGCTGGACATGCCGGTGTGGAAGCAGCGATGGCGACAGCCAGACTCGGTGTCAAAACCTTGCTTTTGACCTTAAATTTGGACAGCGTCGCCAATATGCCTTGTAATCCCAATATCGGCGGTACAGCTAAAGGTCAATTAGTACGTGAAATAGATGCACTGGGTGGCGTTATGGGATTGTTGGCAGACCGTCAAAGTATCCAGTTTCGTATGCTGAATGCGTCCAAGGGACCAGCAGTACTCTCGCCGCGAGCTCAGATTGATCGCCCTGCTTATCGCCAAGAAGTTTTGAAATTGTTGTCAGAAACTCCGAATTTAATCTTGCAGCAAGCTGAAGTTGAACAGCTGATATTCCGTGATCAAGCAGTCGCAGGCGTACTCACAACCAATGGTCTAGCCTACTTATCCGAAACAGTGGTATTAGCTACTGGAACTTACTTGTGCAGCACGGTGATCATCGGTGAACATATGTATAATTCAGGGCCCGATGGACTATCGGCTGCAAATTATTTGACTGAATCACTGAGAGAAGCTGGTCTCAATCTGAAACGTTTCAAGACAGGGACACCGCCGCGTTTTCAAGCACAGACCATAAATTTCGATCGCTGTGAAATTCAACCTTGTGATCCAGTATCTAAACCTTTTTCCTATCTCAATGAAATGCAGGGTGAGTGGACCCCTAAAGCTGAATTACCATGTCATCTGACTTGGACTACAGATCAAACACAACAATTATTTATGGATAATATTTCGCGTTCGCCTCTCTACAGCGGTTTGATCAAAGGAGTGGGGCCACGTTACTGTCCGTCCATCGAAGATAAATTTGTCAAGTTTCCCGATCATGAACGCCACCATGTATTCTTAGAGCCCACGTCCATAGACGGTAGAGAAATCTATGCCTCTGGTCTTTCGACCTCTATGCCCATGGATGTCCAAATTGAGATGCTGTCTACCATACCTGGTCTAGAAAAAGCCAATATTCAGCGACCTGGCTACGCCATCGAATATGATCTCATCGACCCTCTAGAGTTGGGTGCTGATCTCGAGACCATCAAAATCAAAGGCCTATTCTGTGCTGGACAAATAAATGGTTCATCAGGTTATGAGGAAGCTGCTGGTCAGGGCCTGATTGCAGGAATTAATGCTGCGCGTCGAGTGCAAAACAAAGAACCTGTGATCATCGATCGCTCTCAGGGCTATTTAGGTGTTTTGATCGATGATTTAGTGACCAAGGGGACAGAAGAACCCTATCGCATGATGACTTCGCGTGCAGAATATCGTTTGATTTTACGTCAAGACAATGCCGATCGTCGTCTGACACCGATAGGTTATGAAATCGGTTTGATCGATGAAGAGCGCTATCGCCTATTTCAAGCGAAATATCAGCGTGTTGAGGCGGAGATAGAGAGGCTTAAAAACACGCGTCGTCGTTTCAATGATCCGCTTTTTCAAGAGTATCTGCGTGCTCAGAATAGTGCTATCAAAGATGGTGGTATCAGCTTAGCAGAATTGCTTAAACGGCCAGAGATCACATATCTTTCTTTGGCTGAAATCGATGAATTGCCTGAACTGACCGAAGCTGAGCAAGCTGCTGTTGAAGTTGAGGTGAAGTATGAGGGTTATATCAAGTTAGAAGAGGAACGCATACAGTCTTTCAGTAAATTAGAACGCAAAAAATTCCCGCCTGGATTTGATTTCTCTGCGGTCAAAGGATTGCGTCTAGAGGCCAGACAGAAACTTAGTGCTCTGCAACCTCGTTCGCTGGGACAGGCCAGTCGTATCTCTGGTGTTTCGCCGGCAGATATCTCTGTACTATTGGTTGCGCTGGCAGAAGAACGGACAAAATGAGCCCTGTGATATAATTCCCAATATGAAACAAGCGGAAGGTCAGAATAAGCCAAAGACCCAAAACCTACCTTTTACCTCTTTGTCAGCTGGGCCAGAGCAGTCGACTACGACTCCATCGCCAGTTGATAACAAGTCAACAAAAGAAGTAGATCAGGTTGTGCCAGTCAAAAAATCTCTGTCTGCACATTTTAATGCCCTGGATCGCCGAGCACATCTATTGATTTTACTGATAGTATGCTTGATCTTAGCTATTCTTCTAGTGGGCATTTTCAAATTCATCAGACGTGATAATTCAGATGATTCACCTGTTGCTGAAACAACAGAGTCCACCTCTACCTCTGTCACCGATGCACCGGCAGCCACTGTGCAGCGATCTTTTGTCCGTCCAGACGTCGAATTGAGCAGTCAACGTGGTAAAAGACATTATTCTTATCTGCCGGAGGTGGCTAAACATCTGTTTTTATTCGACGGCAACTTAATTTTGTCTGATGGTAACTATCTCACTTATATGACCTACAGCGGTTCGACTATAGACGAAGATGTGGCAGAATTTACTGATCCATTTCTATGTGACAGTGACTCTAATACTGCTCTAGTTGCCGATCTGCAAGGATCTAATTACGCTCTCATCGGTAAAGACGGGATCAAGAAATTGGCCAATGTCGATAATACGTGTGTCAGCGGTGCGCTGAATGGTCAGAATAATTATGCCCTCGTCGAGGTGACGGCTCAGCGTCAAGGCTTGGTGCATGTCTACGATTACGCCAGTGACAAACGTCTATTTACCATTCAATTCGCCGATTCTGATTATCCGATGGATCTGCGTTTCAACCCCAGTCAGCAGAGCTTAGACGTTCTGTTGAGCAATACCCGTGGCAATAATCTCGAATCAGTACTCAAGAGCTATGATCTCAATGGTAAACAAATCAGTGAAGTCAGTCTAAGTAACGATGGAGATCTACTCACGGAGATTACCTATGACAATCAGGGACGTACAGTGGTTGTGGGAACACACAAATGTATCAGACTGAATGATGCAGAAGAGTTAGCGAAGTTTGATTTCTCAGGTTCCTTGATCAATTATTTTGAAAATAAAGGTGAGTTGTCTTTTTTGATCAACAATGATCAGCAGGAGTTGAGTTTTCTGAAGATCAATGGCGATCAGTTAGATGTAATCAATGTGCCTCTGCGCAATGCTGGTGTGGGATCTAGCGCCATCCACAACAATACTCTGTTATTATCAGTCGGTACGGAGCTTTATCGCTTCGATATAACTAGAAGACAATTTATCGACTACTTAGACGTAGGTTCATCTGTAGTACACATCGAATCCTATGAAGACAATGTGGCATTGATCACATCGAATGTTCTGTTAACTTTGAAGTGAGTATGGAAGTAGAACTTAAGTTTGCTCTGACGTCTCGACAAAAGCTAGAGATCGCTGAGTATCTAGAATCGATAGGACGTTACTGTGGTAGAAAACAGATGTCGTCGCTATATTTTGATATAGCTGGGGATGTATTTAAAAATTCACATACTACCTTACGTCTACGCCGTGAAGATGAGCACATTGTCTTAAATATCAAACACGATAAAGGTTCTTCATCTGGCTTGTATCGCCGCAGTGAATGGGAGTTTGTAGTCACTGAATTAGTGGCGGATTTCGACAATTTTTTCCAGCAAAAACACACTTTAATCTCTACTTGGCAGCACATCTCTCATTATTTAGCAAAACAGATCTCCTCAGCAGAATCATCGATAGAAGATCTCTCTCTGCTCAAGGCAATCTGCGAGCAAATAATTCCGGAGCAAATTCATTTACAGTGTGGAGCGCGTTTCGTACGTGATATTTACTCAGTAGAAAAAGATGAAGATATCGTCGAAGTAGTTATCGATGAAGGTAACTTAATGGGCAGAGAATATACTGAAGCCTTTATGGAATGTGAGCTCGAGATCAAACAGGGCAATCTGTTAACCCTGCAACAGCTAGGTGATGATCTGAGTCAAAAATTTACTCTTCGACCACAAGAATTATCTAAATTTGCACGAGCAGAGCGTCTGAGATGAAGAAGCTATTGATCATCGGTGGTGGCATGTCTGGTTTTTGTGCAGCGATCAGGGCTGCACAGTTAGCGTGTGATCGCCAAATAGCACTCAAAATTCAGTTAGTAGATCTCAATCAACAGTCTCTGCGTAAAGTTAAAGCTGCAGGTAATGGTCGCTGTAATCTCAGCAATAATTCCATCGATATAGCTCACTATGTATCGGCAGCTGGCAAGGTGAATCAACGTCTTTTTCATACGGTCTGCAACAGCTTTGCCAAGCGCCGCGAGGAATTTCTCAGAGATCTAGAATTACCATTATTTTATGATACCGCTGGCCGTGCCTATCCGCTGTCAGAACAAGGAGCAGTGGTAGTAGAAAAACTACGAAATTTCGCAGCGTCTTTGGGTGTGGAGATATGTACTGCGACCAAGGTAGAGAAAATCAGTTCAAATGGCGATAAATTCCGTATCGATTTCAGCCAAATCGAGACAGACAAATCAAACTCAGTTGCCACAAAAAATATCGAGTCAAGTGATGTCTATGATTTTGTGATACTTGCTTGTGGCACACCGGCAGCACCTCAATTAGGATCGAGTTCTAGCATAGTTGATTTTGCGGAACAATTAGGATTTTCGATACAAAGCTTTACACCTTGTTTGGTACCGCTATGTGCTGAGTGGCCATCGCCGAAAATGGAAAAGTCAGACAAGTTTATCAAGGTTAAAACTCCTCGAAACAGATCAGAACGTCTGCGGTATCAACTCGACGGTACTCGATTTAAGGGTGAAGCCACCCTATATCTGCAGCGAGACCATATCGAGCAGATCTCTGTAAGTAGCGGTGAATTTCAGATAACAGACTACGGATTATCAGGTATAGCTGCTATGGATTTAAGTTGTGCTTTAGTGCCGTACCTAGAGGGTCAACAATTGACAGCAGAATTATTTTTGAGCATCAATTTTGTCCCCTCTCTCAGCACCACGTATCTTCGGGAGTGGCTGCGACGTAGTTTTGCTGGCTTATATGAGGACAAATTTGATTGTGACTCTCGAACTACTGCACAGTCAGAGATAGAAAAACGTAGACGCTGTGCTGCGATATTTAGCAGCTTTACCAAAGCGAGTATAGCAGAATACCTGGCCGCAAGAGTTGATTTCAGAGATCCCATAGCTAGTGCCGAACAACTATTGCATAATTTTCATCTGCCTTTACAGGGTGTGTTGGATTTTTCGCGTGCACAGGTCTGTGCAGGTGGTATAAAATCAAACCTGTTGCAGACAAATCTTAGTTTTAAGCAATATCCAAATCTGTTTGCCTGTGGTGAGGTCATAGATATCGTCGGTCATACGGGCGGTTATAATCTGCATTGGGCGATGGCATCTGGCTATTTTGTAGGTGAGTCACTGATTGACAGTGTTGAGGCATAAAGTGAAAATCAAGGCTATTATCAATCCTTCTTCAGGTAGAAAACTTCTGCAAAAAGACTTGGTCAAAATGTTGAAAAAACGTCGTAGCAATGGTCTGATAGATAATCTAGATTGCTTTTATACCGGCAAGCAAAATGACGCCTATGAAGAAGTAGCTAAACTAAAGGTTGATGACACTGACATCATCGTTGTCTGTGGTGGAGATGGTACCATCTTTGAAGTGGTGAATAGCATTATTGATCACGAATTAAAAATTCCTCTTGCTATCTTAGCTGCTGGTACGGTCAATGACTTTGCGAGTGCTCTACAATTACCGCGTAATACAGAAGAATTAGATCGTCTGCTAGATAACTATCACGTTTGTTCAGTCGATGTCGGTAAAGTCGGCAAGCACCATTTTCTCAATGTCTGTGCTGGCGGTGCCTTAAGCGAAGTAGCTTATAAGACACCTATAGAGTTGAAGACAATCTTCGGCCGTTTGGCATACATCCTCTATGGTATCGCGTCTTTCCCCATGGGCATTATGAAGACTAAGTCTTATCGCCTGACTCTGCCAGATGAGGTGATAGAGGATGATCTCTTGCTTTTCGTAGTGGGCAACACCACAAGTGTGGGTGGGTTTAAACATATATTGCCCTTAGGATCAGTGACCGATGGCAAATTAGATCTCTTGGCGATACGCTCAGCTACTAAGAATGTCAAAGATTTTTCTCGTCTACCTATCTTGCTCGCTGAATTGACTAAAGGTGAACACCTCGATTCAGATCTGATTATTTATCGTCAAACCCCCTGGGTAAAAATAGAGACATTAGATGGTAGTTCTGTGATCCTAGATTACGACGGTGAGCGAGGAGAAAAATTACCTCAGACAATCAGCAATCGTCCTGGCGCAATTCGTCTAGTATTGCCAAAATCTTGAGGTAGAGATTCTCGCAGTGTTCAATCTTTTGTAGTAGATCAGCGTACTCACGATATGTATCAGCGTCGGTTGTGGAAAAGTTTTGTTCATACTCCAGTCTACGCTCTTCGAGTTCTGGTATGTGATGTTCTAGCTTCGCAGTCTCTTGACGCAACAGAGCTGTGAAACGTTTTTGTTGTCTGCGATTTTGCGGCACTGTAGAAAATTCTTTCAGAGCTGGTATGTAAGATAGATCAAATTCAGACCAATCAAATGCTTGTTCGCAAACAGTGGAAGAAGTGAGATCGTCTCCAGTAGTAGCGGTCGATTTTGGCGATGTGTCTACATTGCTATCATGGTAGGGTTCAGCTGTTTTAGATCTGCTGTTCTTGAGCTTTTTCAGATAGGTCTCATAATCTCTATATTCGGAGAGTTCGCCTGCACAGAAGCCGAAAAGTCTATGTGCAATCTTATCGATGAAGTAGGTGTCGTGACTGATGGCGATGATGGCACCGTCGTAGTGATTCAGTGCATTCTCTAAAATTTCACGCGAATTGATGTCGAGGTGGTTAGTAGGCTCGTCGAGGATCAAGAGATCAGGACCCTCAGCTAACAGAGAGCAAAGATAGAGTCGTGAACGCTCACCGCCAGACAAAACGGCGATCTGTTTGAAGACGGTTTCACCTATAAATCCGTATTGGGCGAGTAGAGTGCGAGCTTCACCAATAGTCAATTCAGGATTACGTAAAATTGTCTCTGTCAATACATCGATGGTTTCGTCGGCAAATTCTACATTTTGTCCGAGATAACCGATATTGAGGCGTTGAGCATGGGCGATGGTGCCTTCTGTATTACCTGCGAGGTCTCCCAATATCGCTTTGAGAAAAGTTGTTTTACCTGCTCCGTTAGGACCTACCAAAACTATATGATCAGTTCCACGTACAGTGAACTCTGGGCAATGCCACAGTATTGTGCCATCGAACCCCACGTTGAGCTCCTTGGCCTGCAGTAAAATGCGTTCAGGATCACCGATATTGTTGCCTTTGACTACACGGAAATTGAGCTGGCGATCTCCCTTTTGTTTATTTTGTTTGAGTTGCTCATAGCGATCCTGTAAGCGATCAGACTTTTTCTGACTACTGTGATACGAAGAGATTTTGCGGTGTGAGAGCATTGTCTGAGTAATCTCTTGTTGTCGCTCTATCTTCTTCTCTAATTGGCTCATCTCGCGGGCAAGTCTGGCATTTTCCTCTGCTTCGAGACGTACAAATTCACTGTAATTGCCACGGCGTACAGTGAGTTTGCCGTGGCTCAACCTTGCTGTGCAGTTAGCAAATTTATCGAGAAAAAAACGATCGTGCGAGATGACGATAACGATGCCTGCATAACTCTTGAGATATTCCGCCAGCCAGTCGATAGCTAGTAGGTCTAGATGGTTGGTGGGCTCGTCTAAAATCAGAATATCTGGCTTGCGTACCAGTACACCAGCCAGACTGGCTCTCATAAGTTCGCCACCAGATAGCGTATAGAGAGGCCTCTTGGCGGCGTCGCGAGGCAATCCCAGCCCATCCAGAATCTCTGCTAAACGAGCTTCTATGCTATAGCCATCGAGAGCGGTATACCGATCATTTAGCTCTACGTACCTAGACAGTAACTCTGACAATTCAGGTTCAGTAGCAGTAGCTAGTTTTTGATTGACCTCTGCTAATTCATTTTCCAGCTCTAGTACTTCAGGATCGATCAAGGCATTGCGATCACTATCAGCTGTCTGTAATTGGGAGAGATAGCCTACAATAGCGCCGCGTCCAATCCGTACTACGGCATCGGCGTGATCTGGTTCTAAGTCACCTACTAAAATCTGCAGCAAAGTTGATTTACCGGTGCCGTTTTCGCCGATCAAAGCTAGTTTGTCGCCGTGATTCAATTGTAGACTGAGATCTTGTAAAACTAGCTGGTCACCGAAGGATTTGCTGACGTTTTGCAGATTGATAATGCTCATAGAACCTCCATGTACAGAGTTTATCTTAGCACACGGCATATTTCACTTTCGTTTATCTTGTCACGATTGCGAGAGGGACTTAGAATAAGCCTAGGAGCTCGAGGTGACTATGAAACTTAATAAATCTGCAGAAAACTACCTTGAAAATATCTATATCTTGCAACAGACGATGGAAGAAGTACGTTCCATCGATCTGGCTAATGAGATGAATTTTTCTAAGCCTTCTGTCAGCAGAGCTATCCATCTGTTGGAGGATAAGGGAATGGTCACCATAGCAGATAATGGTGCCTTGATTTTGACTGAACAAGGTTTCGAGATAGCCTCGAAAATTCATGAACGACATTCTTTTCTCGCTGGGTATTTCATGGCACTAGGTGTACCTGAAGAAGTGGCGATCGCAGATGCTTGCTCGATTGAGCACGGTTTGTCTGATATCACTTACAAACGTCTGCGTACACATATCAAACATTGTGCCTGCGATTGTCCGCATGCACCCGCACAACATTTCTTCGAATTCAACAGTGACTTATTGAGAACTTCTGAAAAGAAACGCAAAAGTTCATAATTCTTCACATTTCTATACGAAGGAGTTCATAAGTGGCCTTTAGTATGGAGACATAAACATTTGAACCTCTTCATACGTCTCCTCTATCGGCTCCGAATTTTAATTCGGAGCTTTCTTTTTGTCTGTTCGACAGCTACTTTAATTCCCGTGCTCCATCGCCAGTGGAGACGATGTAAAAATCAGCACTGTAACCGATGGCTTTGTGGTAGCCAGCACCGACCTCATCGATGAATTTATCTATGCTATCAGTTTTGACTAAATTGACTGTGCAACCACCAAATCCCGCTCCGGTGACGCGTGCACCTAGACAGCCAGTAACTTTACGAGCGTTTTCGACTAAAGTATCTAATTCGATGCCTGTAACTTCATAATCATCACGCAATGAATTATGTGATTTGTTCATCAGCTCGCCGAATTTCTCAAGATCATTTACAGCCAGAGCTTTCAGCGATTCTACGACATGTTGTTGTTCGTTGACTGCGTGTCTGGCACGACGATAGCAGGTTTCATCAGCGATGAGATGGCGATGTTGTTGTAAGGTAGCTAGATCTATTTCGCAGAGATTATCGATATTTAGTTCGGTCTGGAGATTCTTCAAGGCTGCTTCACATTCACTGCGTCTCTCGTTGTACTTAGAGTCAGCTAGTCCACGCTTTTTGTTAGTATTGGCGATGATGAGAGATTGACCATCAAGTTTTAGGGGAGCGTATTCGTAAGCAAGTGTATCTGTATTCAGTAGTATGGCGTGTTGATCGCGTCCCATGGCGATCGCAAATTGATCCATGATGCCGCAATTGACACCGATGAATTCATTTTCGTCCTTTTGGGCTAGCTTAGCCAATTTGATGCCGTCTAGGTCATCGTTGCTGTAAGCTCCCAGACTACGTACTATGACACCGTAAAGCAATTCCAGCGATGCAGAAGAAGAGAGTCCGGAGGCGGTGGGGATATTGCCGTAGATCACTGAATCAAAACCGTGTTGTAGAGGGTAGCCTGCATCAGCCAAAACACTGATCATACCCTTGGCGTAATTCGTCCAACCATGAGATTTGATATTGCTTAAATCATCCAGTGTGCATTTAACTATACCTTGCTGGGGATAGTTCAGGGAGCAGAAAGATACTCTGCGGTCATCGCGTGGAGAAACTACAGCATAAGTCCCCAGTGTGAGTGCACAGGGGAAGACACTGCCGCCATTATAATCGATGTGATCGCCGATTAAGTTGACGCGGCCAGGTGAGAAAAATTTATTGTCTACATCTCGACCGTGTATCTGTTTAAATAGATCAGTCATTTGTCTGACTATATCTTCGCTATTTTTTAAACCGTTCAATTTGGCAGAGCGTTTGACTACATCGTTGGATAATTTCTCGATGGAACTTGAGTCAGACAAATCCTTCTTGAACATTGCGGCCTCCCGACTTTTGTAAACAGATTATTTATGACTATTATATCAAGTCAAATATAAGACTAAATTAGTATGTCAAAAACCGCTCGATTTGGTATGCTAATCAGTGAATACACTCACCATTAAATCTAAAGGAGTTTATATGGCACAGATGATGAAGAAAACTGTCAAGGACTTAGATGTCAAAGGCAAGAGAGTTTTAGTTCGTGTTGACTTCAACGTACCTTTGGACAAGGAGACTGGAGCCATCACAGATGATAAGCGTATCCGCGCAGCTTTACCGACAATTCAACACTTAGTAGACAATGGTGCTAAGACGATTTTGGTATCTCACCTCGGACGTCCGAAGAATGGTTTTGAGGATAAATTCTCCATGCGTCCTGCCGTCGAGCGTCTGAGCGAGCTTCTCGGTAAAAAAGTCACTCTGGCAACAGATGTAGTAGGCGATGATGCCAGCCAAAAAGTGGAACAGCTCAAGGACGGCGATGTCCTGATGCTCGAAAATGTCCGCTTTCACAAAGAAGAGACCAAGAACGATCCTGAATTTGCCCGTAAGTTAGCATCTTATGCTGATCTATACGTCAACGACGCTTTCGGTACAGCTCACCGTGCACATGCATCTACTGCTGGTGTAGCCAATTATCTACCGGCAGCTGCAGGCTTCCTGATCCAAAAAGAGATCGAAGTTATGGGTGAAGCCATTGCGAATCCTAAACAACCATTCGTAGCCATTCTCGGCGGTGCTAAGGTCTCTGACAAGATCGGTGTTATCACCAATCTTTTAGACAAAGTTCAGACCCTGATCATCGGCGGTGGTATGGCCTACACTTTCCAAGTAGCTCTCGGCAAAGAAGTCGGCACTTCACTTTTAGAAGCAGATAAAGTAGAACTCGCTAAGAGTTTATTGCAACAAGCAGAAGAAAAGGGGGTCAAAGTCCTCTTACCAGTAGATACTGTAGTAGCACCTGAATTCGGCCGTGATGTCGAACACAAGGTGGTGAGTTCAGATGAGATTCCTCATGATTGGATGGGTTTAGACATCGGACCTAAGACTATTGAATTATTCTCTTCCGCTCTCAAGGGTGCAGGCACTGTGGTATGGAATGGCCCCATGGGTGTCTTCGAATTCCCTGCATTCGCTAATGGTACTCGTGAGATCGCTCGTGCTGTAGCTGAATCTGGTGCTATCTCCATCATCGGTGGTGGTGACTCCGCAGCAGCTATCGAGCAATTAGGTTTTGCAGATAAAGTCAGCCATATCTCTACTGGTGGTGGTGCTTCTCTGGAACTGCTAGAAGGTAAGATTTTACCCGGTTTGGATGCACTAGCTGATCAAGATGCTCGCCGTATCTTCGCTGCGGGTAACTGGAAGATGAATGCTGGAACTCCTCAGGCCTGTGAAAAACTGATCACTGAGCTCTTGCCTTTAGTAAAAGATGCCAAATCTACTGTTATGCTGGGTGTACCTTTCACTGCTATCAGCAAAGCTCTGGAATTGACTCAATACACCAACATTAAGATCGCTGCGCAGAATTGTCATTTTGAGGACAAAGGTGCCTTTACCGGCGAGGTATCACCGCAATGGTTAGCGACTATGGGCGTGCCCTATGTCATTCTAGGTCACAGTGAACGACGCGAATATTTCGCAGAGACCAATGAGACTGTCAACCGCAAAGTGAAGGCAGCCTTACATTGGGGTGTCAAACCCATCATGTGTTGTGGTGAGAGTCTAGAGCAACGTGAAGCAGGTGAGACCTTCGCTTGGGTTGAAACACAGATCCGTGAAGGCTTAGCTGATCTGACTAAAGAGCAGATGGCCTTTGTCACAATCGCTTATGAGCCTATCTGGGCTATCGGTACTGGCAAGACTGCTACCAGCGAGCAAGCTCAAGAAGTATGTGCCTTCATCCGCAAGACTTTACAAGATATGTTCGGTAAAGAGGTCGCAGAGACCACACGTATTCAGTACGGCGGTTCAGTCAACGGCAAAAATGCTGCTGAACTATTCGGTCAACCTGATATCGACGGCGGTCTAGTCGGAGGCGCTTCATTGAAACCAGCAGATTTTGCAACTATTTGCAATGCCTAGAAGATTTTTATCAATCAGTCTTATCTTGATGTGTTTGGTGGTACTACAGATAGCATGTAGTACCCATCAACACTCTGAACAGTCGGCAGCTACGAAAGCTGCCGACACTGTTTATTCTACAGGTGAGCATGAAACAGCTGATCAGCGAGGAGAAAAAGTGAATTTATCATGTATTTATCTCGGTAAAGATACAGAAGATATCATAGTGTTGGGAACTGATGACAACGAATATAAGGGCATTGTCGTAGCTCATACCCCAAATCTCAGCTCAGAGTTGCAAGTAGGTCAGAATTTACAGATTACTTATTCAGGTGCGATGACACACAGTCTGCCGCCGCAAATCACTGCCGAAGAAATAATTGCTGGAGACAGAATAAGTGAACCCGTAGAACTATCTTTTACTGAAGCCAATCAAGTGCGTGAGTTGCTGCCGAAAGTTAACTATATCGATGTCCGCACCCCTGAAGAATATGCTGAGGGGCATCTACCACAGGTGTTAAACGTTCCACTGCAGGATTTAGACAAACATCTGCATGATTTTGATATCACCGTGCCAACTTTTGTCTATTGTCGCTCAGGTGCTAGATCTGCTGAAGCAGCTAAGTTATTAGTTGGTGCAGGATATACGGTATTCGATTTAGGTGGCATCCTTGACTATTCAGGTGAGTTAGTAGAGGAGTAGAAGATGAGCATTCCTAATTCTATCCGCAAAGCAGATAAGGCAGTCCTAGTTCTACTCTGTTTGGTAGGATTATTATCGATCGCTTGCATAGCAGTATATATCTTTAAATTTGTATTGCCACAAGATAATTATTTCCACAGATTGTTAAGTGCCTCTGCTGCCACTACTCAGGCTACCGAAAAAATAACAGAGGCTACAACAACGACCACTGCTACTACTGCTACTACTGCTCCGCCCGAAAAACCAGATGATTTACTGGGTGCTCATCTGCGTAAAGCAGATAGCTATGCCTACGACACAGGTTTTGTTCGCAAGGTGATAGAGGGTGAAGAAAAGATGCCGGAAGGCAAGAAAGTAGCTTTTATCACCATAGATGACGGTGTCACCACTGATCACACACCGCAGATGCTCGATACACTCAAAGAAATTGATGTGCCAGCAACTTTCTACATATTGGGACAGTCTGTCGGTGAGGCTACTAAGCCTGTCCTCCAACGAATACTCGATGAAGGCCATAGCATAGGCCTACACTCATACAATCATGATTATGAATTGTTATACCCTGGTCGCAATGCTGATACCTCAGAAATTATGCAACAGCTAAAAGATTCAGAAGCTGCAATAAAAGAACAGTTGGGACCTGATTTTTTCTCTGGTACTTGGCGTTATCCTGGCGGCCATATGTCCTGGAACTACTTAGAAGAGGCAGATGCCGAAATGGCAAATTATGGAGTAGATTGGATCGATTGGAACTGTCTATTCGGCGATGCTGAGCCTGAAGATGTGCGTCCAACCAACAGAGAAGAAGTTATCAATTTTTTCAAGAGTTCATATAATGTTGTCAGTGGCAATTCTTGTGTGGTAATTCTTTTACACGATAATATGTATCTCGACCACAGCCGTGAAGCTCTGCCCGAAATAGCTGAGTACCTACGCAGTGAGGGATATGAATTCGGGATACTCAAATAATTTTAGAAATAGTATGAAGAAGATAGTTTTAAATTCTATTTATGTTTGCTTGTGTCTAGTTGTAGTGCTCTTTTTATCCAGTCCTGTCAGTGCTGCTAATCAGAATATTGATGAAAAACTGAAGGATGCAGTGCTCAGTGATAATGAGATGACTCTACCTGCTGATAATTCAGAAAATGTGTCAGCTTACTCAACAGTCAGTAATTCGGAATTGACTGATCAAACGAGCAACGTTGAAACTACTACCTACTCGACACCCTTATCTTCAACTACATCGACAGTAGATACC
>JAEWFX010000005.1 GCA_023388605.1 Bacillota bacterium | reverse complement strand
CTCCTGAGCAGTGCTTATTTCTTGGTGACAAGTTTTTCCTTGACCTTAGCTGCTTTACCCACACGATCACGCAGGTAGTAGAGCTTAGCTCTTCTGACACGACCTTTGCGGACAATTTCAATCTGCTCAATTTTCGGTGAATGAACGGGGATAACACGCTCAACACCGACACCGTAAGAAAGACGACGCACTGTGATGCTTTCATTCAAACTGCGGCCACGTCTGCTGATTACGGTTCCTTCGAAGATCTGAATTCTCTCACGAGAACCTTCCTTGATACGCAAGTGAACTTTGACATAATCACCGATGTTGACATTCTCGTATGAATTTCTCAAATTCTCTTGCTGTAAAGCTTTTACCAGATCCATATTGCGTTCCTCCTTAAATTTCATAGGTGTTCATACACGCAATGGCAGCGGACCACCTGTAAATCCGATTGATGTTATCACTGAATCAACTTAACTGTCAACCTAGAGGTTGTTCAATAACAAAGAAAAATCTTCTGCTGTCAATTCAGCTTGGGCTAAAAGTTCTGGACGCTTAGTGAGCGTCTCCGTCAAGCGACTAGCTCTGCGAAAATTTTTGATCTTTGCTTGATCCCCCGATTGTAAAATATCGGGCACTGATAAATCACCCCATTGTGCTGGGCGCGTATACTGTTTTTCTTCTAATAGATTTAGATGAAAACTCTCCTCAGTATATGCATCTTGATCAGGTAATACATCTGGCACTAACCTGGCTACAGCATCGATGATCAGAGCAGCAGGTATCTCACCACCAGTCAAAATAAAGTCACCGATAGAGATCTCCTCGAACTGCAGAGCCTCTAAGACTCGATAATCTACACCTTCGTAGTGACCACAGAGCATGATGACATCTTGATATTTAGCTAATTTTGCTGCTCGCGACTGATTGAAGGTCTGACCTTTGGGTGAAAGATACAGACGTTTTGCCTGAGCTATACGCTCTTCACTCCATCCATCGATAAGAGCACTAAAAGCATCTGCCACTGGCTCTGGTCTGATCAGCATTCCCCTGCCACCACCATAAAGAGTATCATCGACAGAACCATAATCATTGATGGCGTAATCACGTAATTGCACACAATTGAGTGAAATCAACTTCCTCTCGCTTGCCCTACCAGTAATACTCTGATAAAAGCAATTTTCCAGGATATCTGGAAATAGTGTAATAACATGAAAATTCAACATATTATTTGTCGCGATAGATCTCGTACAAACCTGCAGGCAAATTACACCCAATCAATTTCTCTTTGACATTCACCACCGGTACAAACTCTTTGCGCAGAGGCAACAATAAGTCTTTTGTACCACTCTGTCTGATAACTAAAGTAGATTGCGGCCCGTTAGTCAAGACATCAACTACTTTACCTATATGACCGAGATCGCTGTCTTGTACAGAACAATCGACTAAATCACAGATGAACCAACTATCTTCAGGAAGATCTATGGCATCTTCACGCGGCACATAGATGTGTTGATCACGCAGAGCTTCAGCAGCATCGCGATCACGACATTCGTCCAGTCTGATCAATACTCTAGTACCCGATACTGAGGTGCGAACCACCTTCAATTCCTGATTGCTAAACTTGCTGTCGAGCAAAAAACAACGTTTTAACTGCTTAAAACGCTTCGGATCATCTGTCAAAGGGAAGACACTCACAGTGCCATCAAGACCATGTGCCTTGGTAATTCTGCCTATCACTAAATAGTCTTGTGAATTGTTTGATGACACTATGATCCTCTCCTATTCGACTATATCGACAATTACGCGGCGATTTTCTTGTTTGCCACGTGCCTTCATAATTGTTCTGATGGCCTGTGCTCTCTTACCGCCACGTCCGATTACACGACCCATATCTTCAGGAGCCACACGTACTTCTAATACTGTGCTGTCATCCTGTTCATATTCGCGCAATTGGATTGCTTCTTTGTTCTCTACTAGTATTTCTACTAGTACACGCAGTAGTTCGAGCATTATGCGTTAGTCTCCTCAACTGATTCAGTTTTTTCTTCTACAACTTCAGTCTCTACTACTTCTTCGACCTTAGCTTCTTCTACTTTGGTCTCCACTTTAGCTGTTGTGCCTGTTTGACCAGATTTTTTGAGCAAAGAACGAACTGTCTCAGTAGGCTGTGCGCCTTGGCTCAACCAGTACTCAGCACGGTCCATCTTGATCTTGACAGTGGAAGGTTGAGTCTGAGGATTGTATGATCCGATTTCTTCGATAAAACGACCATCACGTGGTGAACGAGCATCAGCTACAACTACACGGTAGTGAGGGTTTTTCTTAGCACCAACTCTTTTTAATCTGATTTTTACTGCCATATTTCCTCCAAATATTTATTAACCACTATGGTTATTATTTAAAATGGTAATTGACCATTACCTAACTGTTGTAAAAGACGTCTCTGCTTACCTCTGCCCATACGATTAAACTGACGCATCATCTGACGCATCTGTTCGTATTGTTTGATCAAGCGATTGACGTCTGAGACTTGTGTGCCTGAACCTAGAGCAATACGCTTACGGCGCGAGGCATTGAGAATTTTCGGATCATTGCGTTCTGCTTTGGTCATCGACAAGATGATGGCTTCGATCCTCGTCATCTGCTTATCGTCTACTTGTGAAGTATCGATCTTTTTGCCGCCCAGAGGCAACATGGCGAGAATATCTTGTAGGGGTCCAAGTTTTTTGACTTGTTGCAATTGTTGAAGCATATCATCTAGAGTAAATTGATTTCTCTGCAGACGCTCTAGTGTTGCTGTTGCATTCTCGGCATCAAAGCCCGCTTCAGCTTTCTCGATCAGGGTTAAGATATCTCCCATACCCAGAATACGCGAAGCCATGCGTTCAGGATGGAAGGGCTCGATAGCCTCTAACTTCTCACCGGTAGCAGCAAACTTGATCGGCTTGCCTGTTATCTCTCTCATGGAGAGTGCCGCACCACCTCTGGCATCACCATCTAATTTTGTCATGATGATTCCATCAATACCAATGCGTCGATTGAACTCATCGGCGATATTAACTGCCTCTTGACCGATCATGGCATCGACCACTAACAATTTTTCTGTAGGAGTGACTGTCTGATTGATAGCTTCTAATTCACTCATCAGATCATCATCGACAGTCATACGTCCAGCTGTATCGACGAAGACAGTATCACAGAGCAAGTATTTTGCCCTCTCCACGCCTTTGCTCGCAATGTCGACAGCTGAAGGGTTTTGCGGCTCAATATAGCAGGGTACGTCGATCTGCTCAGCTAATACTCTCAACTGCTCCTGGGCAGCAGGACGATGAACGTCTACTGATATCAGAAAAGGCTTCTTACCATCCTTCTTCAGCATGCGTGCTAGCTTGGCTGCAGTGGTGGTCTTACCAGAACCCTGTAAACCATAGAGCATGATAACAGTGAAGTTGTCGGGTGAAATAGTCAGTTTCTGATTATCTTCACCCAGTAAATCTATCAAGGATTGATGTACTACTTTGACAATCTGTTGACCGGGTGTCAGTGATTTGTGAATTTCGATATTCTGACACTTAGCAGAGATCTCATCTACTAGCTTTTTGACTACTGTGAAATTTACATCAGCTTCAAGCAAGGCGAGCTTGATCTCGCGCATCATGTCCTTAATATCTTTTTCGGTGACACGGCTCTTGCCCTTCATCTTTTCAGCAATCGCCGTCAACTTGCTGCTTAAGCTTTCAAAAATTGCCATTACAGTACCTTGTATTCCGCCTCTATATCTGCAAGTTTCTTTGCAGCTTCTGAGCTTTCATCTTTCAATAATAGATCACGTAATTCATCGATCATCTCACTGACTTTGTCGCTACGTGAGATGATATCTAATTTCCGCTCATATTTTGTTAATTGTTCGACGGTACGCTTGAGATTATAATGCACAGCTTGCCGAGAAATCTGTAGGTACTCAGCGATCTCAGTAATACTCAAGTCTTCAACAAAATAGAGCTTGGCCAACTCTCGACTGCGCTCGGTCAACAATTCTCCATAAGCCGCTAGCAAACGGCAAATCATAAAATGATCTTCAACAATGTCGAGCTTCTGAAACTTGACCATAGATAGTATAATAGCTGATCTGAAATAGATGTCAAGGAATTTCACTTGACAGATAGAGTAAATATTCTTTGGCACAAGTGCCGCAAAAAGTTATAATAAGTAAAAAGCCTCTGGCGAGAAAGGAAGGTATCTTGATGATCGATGCAATTGTAGGTCAAAAAGGTTCTGGTAAAACCTCTAAATTAGTTGATGAAATAAATGTTAAAGCACAAAATAATGATGTAAACATCGTCTGCCTAGAATATGGCAAAAGATTTGATCGACAAATTCCTTATCAAGTACGCTTGATCGATGTCACCGAATATCCCGTAAATAGCTATGCTGAACTGTTGTCTTTTATCGCCGGTATCAGTGCTAAAGATTATGATATTTCTCACTTCTACATCGATAGTATCTATAAAGTAGCTAATGACGACTGCAAAGACTGTCTGAGTAAATTCTTCTCTGACCTCAGCAGTTTTTCAGAAAAATCTTCTATAAACTTCACTATCACTATCAGTGACGCCGTCGAAAATTTACCTGAGAACGTTCAACAGGTAGTACGTAAAGATTAGAATAAGATCCACAGTTACAACAACATGGATTTTAAAACGCCATATCTCTGAGATATGGCGTTTTTTTCATTTTGAGTTGAGAACCTTATTTATTATTTCTGCGACACTTCAATGTCTTTCGCTTTCAAAAGATCTCTGATCTCTTGTAAGACCATAACTTCTTCACTCAGTTTTATTGCTTCAACTTCTTCAACAACTTCTTTCTTCTCAGTCATACGACGTACACGATTTATACCCTTGACGATCAAGAACAGAACAAAAGCGATGATGAAGAACTTGACGATGGTTTCGATCAGATTGCCAAAATTCAAGGTAATGGCTTCGCTTACTACTTCTCCATTTTCCATCACTGCGGGTTTTAACACATAAGCGATGCTGGAAAAATCAACACCAGCGGATACAAAACCTACGATGGGCATAATGATATCTGCTACCAAGCTATCGACAATAGCCTTGAAGGCGCCACCGATGACAACACCTATGGCGAGATCTAGAGCGCTGCCACGTGAGATGAACTCTTTGAATTCTTTGAACATAATACCTCTCAATTATTTAAGATTTTCCCACAGCTTTTCCAGCTAAATAAGCTGTACTCCAAGCCATGGTCAGATTATAACCACCACAATCGCCAGCTAATTCTAATTGATCGCCGACAATGTAGAGATTAGGCTTTTTAAGGCAGGACATCGTCTGTGGATCCAATTGTTTGATCTCTACTCCACCACAAGCCTGCATCGCTAATTTTAACGGAACTGTATTGACCTTGCACCGATATTCTCCACTGACAATTTTATATATTTCCTGAGCTTGTTTGCGGCTGAAATCAGCAACAGTGACAGAACCTAAATCGAGATATTCACAGATACTCTCCCACAATTGTCGTGGTACGGTATAGTAATGATTTTTCAGGGCATTGATCAACTTCTTATTTGTTAGCTGATTATCTTTTAATTGTCGATAAAAAGTATCAACATCATTCGCTATGCAAAAATCAATACTCAAACTATGTCTGCCATCACGCGGGCGTATTCGACGTGAGAGATCTAGAATTCCTGGTCCAGAAAAACCGCGATGAGTATATAAAATATCTGATTTTAGCTCAGTGATCAGACTATCATCATGCCAGAGTTTAATTACCGCTTCCATGGTGATACCAGCCATTTTTTTGTGCAGATTACTGCTGAGGAAAAAGCCATCGACAGAACATAGAGCAGAACTTAATTCAGAGATCTTCAGACCAGATTCACGTGCTAATTTAAAAGCATCTTGATTGCTCTTGACACTTTTAAAACTAGGATTACCAGTTGCAATTATCACCTTTTGGGCGTTGATAGTACGCCCATCTATACTGATGATTTGAAAAGCATCAGACGTTTCACGCAGGGCGGTGATCTCGGTATTTAACAGTATGTCAACCTGTTGAGACTCCAGGTACTGGACGAGGATATCAATCACATCTTGTGAACGACGTGTTTGCGGATAAAATCGGTCGCTACCTTCTTCCTCTAAAGTCAATCCTTGCTCGGCGAAAAACTCTGCTACACCACTATGTCCACAATGATACAAGGCTGTGAGCAAGAAACTACCGCTCTTGGCTGAATGTTGACTCTGATCACATCCATAATGTGTGATCAATTCCTGCGGATCACCATCGCGAGTGATATTGCAGCGACCACCACCAGTTACAGGCAGTTTCCCTCCGGCACGTTCGAGCCGTTCTAAAACAACTACGCTTAGGTGAGGATAAAACCGCTTGATGGTAGCGGCAGCGAACATTCCTGCTGGTCCTGCACCGATAATAGCTACGTCGTAGTTCTCCGCCATACAATACCTTTCAAAAATAAAAAGCCGCATAGTTGCGGCTGGTACACCATCAGGGACTCGAACCCTGGACCCACTGATTAAGAGTCAGTTGCTCTACCAACTGAGCTAATGGTGTGAAAACAACAATTATTATCTACACCTTATCGCATACTGTCAAGCACTGAGACCATAACTTTCTTAAACTTTCTAAATGCCCCAAAAGTGATAGTATATCTGAGATGGATAACACTGTTTCTAAAGAATCCACTCCGCTATCTGTAGCCGTTCGCGACTTTATTTTAGTTCATCGTCGTGGATCTTTATCCAGTGCTAATTTAGATCATAGCGATGATTTGGAAGCGAAACGCTTACACAAGCTATTCACCCGCCTGCTCAGAGGCGAAGAAAATTTGACGACCAAATCAAATAGTTATGCTGATTTCATAGCCGACTGGCGAACTGATATTTTTTGTGTTGAAATGCCTTTCACGTGGCGCTACGAACAAGCACATACGATCCTAAACATCAAGGGTCGAATTGATCATCTATCTATTCAAAACCATAAATTACATCTATTTGAAGTAAAGACTTTTCAAGGAGATGTCAATCTAATCCCTAAACAAGGATACAATCTACACCGAGCTCAACTGCTGATCTATGCAGCTTATCTCCTGCATGTCAATCCTGCTACCTTAGCCGATCAATTTATCAGTAAATATCTTTCAGCCTCAGAGGAAAAGAAAAAATCTATTAGTTTTGACCATAATCTGGCCATAACAGAACATACTCTTCTACGCGAACAAATCATCGAGGCCATCACTAATTTTCAAAAAGATCCCCTGGACTGCCTACACTTAACCTACATGTCCGTCGATGCACCTGAGATTATGGTGAAAACACTGACGCTCAACCGACAAGAAATACTGAAGTTTTTATACCATACTGCAGAACTCTACCATGAACAATTAAGCCAAAAACAAGGTTGGCAAAAACTGCGTAATCAGGCTAATACTAAAGCTAAATTTCCTTTTCGAGAATTGCGTAAAGGTCAGCCTGAATTTATGGAGCAGGCTCTATCTGCCATCACCCATTGCGAAGCATTGTTAGTGGCTGCTCCTACTGGTATCGGCAAAACCATCTCTGCACTCTATCCCGCACTCAAAGCTCAGACAAGAAATCTATGTCAAAAAATCTTCTATACAACTGCAATGAATACTACACGTCTGGCAGCCGCAGATGCTCTCGCACACCTACGCAATAACGGATTCAGAATACGTAGTTTATTACTAAAAGCCAAAGAAGCCAGTTGTTTAGCAAAGGATATTTACTGTGATCACAATGTCTGTCCGTACGCTAGAAACTATTATCAGCGTCTGCCACAAGCTCTAAGTGAATTGTTGAAATTAGAAGATGTACGTCCTGAAAATATCAATGAAGTTGCACAAAATCATCAATTGTGCCCTTTTGAATTATCTCTAGATTTCGCGGAATATTGTGATGTGGTCATCGGCGACTATAATCATGTATTTGATCCACGTGTCAAATTAAGTCGCTTCATCAATGAACAGAGCAAGAGTTGCCTGCTGATAGACGAAGCACATAATCTACCTGAACGTGCAAACATAATGTACAGTGCCGTCCTCAAGCTCAGCGAATTAGAAACAATACTCCGTGCTCTAGAACAAATCAGAGCAAAAAATCACAATCTTCATGCGGTTCTGTACTCTAGACTATCCAAATTGATAGTTTTACTAAAATCTGTACAAAGACTAATCGACAGTGATGATTACGAAGGTAAAATATCCATCCCGAACCAAGACAATACTTCTAATCAAACATATGATCCTGCTGAGATCCTATTCAAAGATCTTCCACCTAATATCGTGCGAAATTATGGCTTTATCGGCGCAAGGAGCAAGCCAGATAAATTGCTCGCAGATCTGGGCAATCTGCTTTTTCATCTGCGAATTTTTCTAAAAGAAAACACTGACTGCGAAGATAAACGTATATTTGAAGATATCTTCTATCAGATTCTGCATTTTATACGTATAGGTGCTTATTATTTCGATGATGCCTACCTAACGTATATGCAGATAGATCCTGAAAACAGAAGAGATCTATCTATTGTTGTAGACTGTCTAGATGCTTCGAATAAAATAACTCAAAACTATCTCAATCAACATGCAGCAATATTTTTCTCCGCCACACTGAAGCCCTTAGATTATTACGCTAAATTGTTGAGTTCAGATAAGGCAAGAGATTATGGCATAGTAAACACCTTAAATTTGCCTTCACCATTCCCTGCTGAACATCGCTTTCTCGCGACTATCTCCTCTTTTAGTATGAAGTATCAAGACCGTGAATTGACTGCTAGTGAAATAGCAGAATTCATCCTCGATGTCTGCAGTGATCGCAAAGGTAATTATCTGGTATTCGTTCCCTCGTTCAAATATCTGCACCTCATTGCCAGTGAACTCAGAGAGTTGACAGCTTTACGCAAAGAATTAGGCGAGGCACTCAACACCAGAATAATCTTTCAGAGATCACAGATGAATATTGAACAGCGGCAGGAATTCTTGTCACAGTTTCAACAAAGCAGCGAGAAGAGTTTGATCGGCTTCGCTGTATTAGGCAGCCATTTCAATGAAGGCATAGATCTACCAGGTAAATTTTTGAGCGGTGTAATCGTTTTGAGTTGTGGTCTGCCCCAACCCGATATCAAGCGTCAGATCATCGCTGATTACTATCAACACAAATTTGAAAATGGCTATCTATATGCCTATATCTATCCTGGCTTCAATAAATTAGAACAGGCTGTAGGCCGTTTGATCCGTAGCGAAACAGATACTGGTTTCGCACTTCTGCTCGATCATCGCTACAGTGAGCCTATCTGGCGCTCACTGCTGCCAGAGGATTGGCACGCCAATAATTATGCAGAGGTCGAAGACCTACTAGTAGACCTTCATGAATTCCACAATTTTATTTCTGAGAACGACGACGTTTAAGTTCTTCTGCTATCTTGCGACCAGTCGGTGTATCCGCAAGACCTCCCAGCGCTGTCTCACGCAAGGCCATCGGCATCATCCTGCCGATGCGATCCATAGCTTCCACAACCTCATCTGTAGGGATGCGACTTTTGACACCAGCCAGGGCAAGTTCTGCAGCAGTCAAAGCATTTGTAGCACCCATGGCATTACGCTTTATACAAGGCATCTCCACTAATCCGGCAATGGGATCACAGGCGAGACCCAGGACATTCATCAAGGCGATGGCAAGAGCATGAGCAGATTCATCGGGCGAACCACCTGCTGCCTCTACTGTAGCTGCGGCAGCCATGGCCGAAGCTGAACCAATCTCTGCTTGACAACCGCCACGAGCACCAGAAATAGAAGCGTTGTTGCCGATCACCAATCCGCAGATGCCAGCAGTCATCAAAAAATTTATTTGTTGTCGTCTAGTAAGATTCAATTTATCAGTGATCGCAAACAATACAGCCGGCACTACACCAGCTGAACCTGCAGTAGGAGTCGCACAGATCACACCCATGGCTGCATTGACTTCGTTGACAGCCACAGCGTTGCTCAGTGCCTGCAACATGATATCTCCGAGAATAGCCTTACCACTTCTGCGATAACGATCTATTTTGACGGCATCACCACCAGTGAAACCAGAATAAGATTCGACGCCAGCAAGACCTTGTTGTACAGATTGTTCCATGGCACAGAGATTATTCTCCATATGGGCTATAATCTCAATTTCACTCAGGCCAGTCGACTCGCACTCATAGCGCAATGCTAAATCTGATATACCGATATTTAATTTTTCACACAGTTCTACAATAGTTTTGATCGAATCAATTTTCATACTAACTTGCCCTACTACCATCTAGTGGATTTTGCGTACAGGGATGACACGTTCGACCTGACTCAATTTATCCAGTTCTCGCAATATTTCATCAGATAGGCGTTCATCTGTCTCAATGATCATCAGTGCCATATCGCCTTTTTCGTGACGAGAAACCTCCATATGGGCGACGTTGATGGAAAAATTTGCCAGCACACTGGTGACTGCAGCGATAGCTCCAGCACGATCGGGATGTATGACTAAAAGAGCTGGTAATTCTCCGTCTAAATTACAAGGGAAACCGTTGATATTGCTGATCAGATAGGCGCCACCACCGACTGATACACCAGTGATCGAGATAGGCTTCTGCGTACCACTTAGCTCTAACTTTACGGTGTTAGGATTATCCACAGGATCTTCACTGACTAAAATCTCGATATTTAGCCCCTCAGCTGCAGCGTGATCATAAGCGTCTCTGATACGCTGATCAAAGGTCTCAAATCCTAGCAGACCAGAAATAACTGCTACATCTGTTCCATGTCCTTGATAGGTGTGAGCAAAAGAACCATAAAAAGTAATTTTGGCATGTGTGGGTTGAGCTCCGTAGATAGCGCGAGCCATACGTCCGATACGCACAGCGCCAGCTGTATGTGAACTAGAAGGTCCGACCATAACCGGACCGATGATATCAAAGATACTTCGAAAACTATTTGCCACTTGTATCCTCTCGTCTAATCTGCTCAGCTATATTGTTTAGCTGTTGATATTCATGGAGTTTATCGAGTTTAGTATATCTTTTTTCCATTATGTGATTAAGATAGTCGGCTGCAAAAGTTAAGAAATTTTCACGCTGTTTTTCTGAACTTATAGCCTTCAGACAGGCGTTGAATAGGCCTTGCAAAGGTATCTCTGGCAAGGTTTTTAGCAATGCTATATTGGCAGGTTGTAATCTGATACCAGAATTAATATGAGTATCCATAATCTCTTGTCGACTACTCAACCTGCCATCTATAAAGGAAAAGTAATTTTTCTTCAATTGCTGATCCTGCACATTTGGTGCAAATCCTAGAGAACTCAAGATGCGTAGTTGAGCAATACTGACAATCAAGAGAGGATCATCTGTATTAGACAATTGCCAAAGTGTATGCGGCCACAATTCATAGGCAACTTTTGAAGGTACATCATCACGTAAAAGATCTCGATATATTTCTGCTAAATGTGCTGCAGCGGTCAAGCGTTCTGGCGTATCTGCTAAATGCTGAAATCCCTCAATCAATTGTGCATTGTTGATTGTATAGCGTTCGCGGTTATGAAATAACTCGTATTCGGCGAAGACAAAAGGAATGGTCAAACTGCGTAAGTTGCTCTTGCCCTGAGCTGCTCTACGTGCGGCACATGTGATCAATCCATATTCACGCGTCAAAAGAGTGACCAGACGATCGGAGTCACGGTAATTAGTAGAAAACAACACAAATCCTTTAACATTGAGCAACATCTCAGACCTTTTCGTTGTCGTATCCGAGCTCGTTAAGCTTGTAGAGCTGATTCTGCCAGTTACGGCTAACTTTGACTGTCAAAATTAAATCGCAAGGACAGTCGAGCATCTCGCTGATCTCCATGCGTGCAGCCTGACCTATGCTCTTGATCATACTGCCTTTTTTGCCGATTATGATTCCCTTATGCGAGTTTTGATCACATATGATCACAGCCTCGATGCGTACGCGACGTCTTTCACCAGTATTAGGTACAATATCTTCTTCGAATAAAAGAATTTGCACAGCCACACCGTGCGGCACCTCATCTTCTAGCTGCTTTAAAGCTTGCAGACGTATCAATTCTGCTGCTAATGTACGCTCACTCTGATCGGTGAATTCGCCATCAATAAATATCTTCTCATTCTGAGGCAACAATTTTTTGATTTCTGTGATCAATACCTCTAATCCATCATCTCGCAAGGCACTGATAGGAATAATCGCTGCGTAATCATGGAATTCTGAGAAACACTTGATCAACTCGAGCAAGTGCTCCTTTGGTACGAGATCAATTTTGTTGATCACTAAGATTATCGGCTTATTGTCTTGAATCGCTCGTTTGGTGACTCGAGCCTCGACTTTGCCAACATAAGCCTTGAAGCGTGCATCGATCAACAACAAAATGACATCGCCTTCAGCTATAGCCGTAGAAGCTGCCTTTGCTATGCGTCTACCCAGATGAGAGTTTGGTTTGTTGATGCCAGGTGAATCGATAAAAACTAATTGTGCATCATCATGATCGACAATGCCGCGTATCAAGTGGCGAGTTGTCTGCGGTTTGTAGGAAGTGATCGCCAATTTCTGTTGCATCAAATGGTTGAGCAAGGTTGATTTTCCTACATTGGGTTGACCGCTGATAGAAATAAATCCTGCACGAAAATCCCTAGTCTGATTTTCCCGATCACTGTCTTGATCTGGGGCATATTCCACACTGGTTATTTGATCTGATTCCAAAGATATTTCTAGGCCAAGCTTTTCGATGACTTCACGTTGGCGTTTACGCATCTCCAGTTCTTCAGCTTCCGTATGATGATCATAACCCAACAAATGCAAACAGCTATGAATTACTAAAAAAGCTAATTCTCGCTCCAAACTATGACCAAAAAGTTCGGCCTGCTCTTCTGCTCTAGAAAAATTGACAACTATATCACCTAAGAGCAAAGCGGGCTTTTCTGCCAGCGGATCTAGAAGCATGTATGGCTCAATCTCCGGCGGCAACTCCAGTGGAATTAATTCAAGCGCAGGAAATGACAATACATCGGTGATCTTATCTTGTCCCCTTTGATCGCGATTAATAATTCTTATGTCTTCAGAGCTGACAAAACTCACATCGATGGCACAATCTAGACCATTACGTCGTAGATGATCATAGAAAACATGCTCAGTTTCAATGGTTTTTCTACAGGCTCTACTAAGTAGGTCTAAGAGCTCAGCAGAGATCTCTTCTGACTGTTTTTCTACAGAATCTGTATAGATATTAGCGATAATCTCAGTCATCAGTCTTTCCTCAGAGGAAATTGTTGCGTGTATTGCTGTCGCTGATTATATTTAGCTTGTTTAGTATCAGCTGATGTTTTACTCTCTACATCATTGACGGCCACATCTTTATCGACAATATTCTTCACGCTCTGTTCTGAAGCTTGTGAATACTTGATACGGCCATGGAATTGACCAGCATATACTTGCAAGAAAGCCTGTAAGACTTTCTCGACTTCTTGATAAGACAAGCCAGAATTAACAAATTGATTCTGCTCATTTTTCATTTTTATAATATTGCGCATCAACTTTTCAGCATCGCGTAAATTATTGATATCAGAGGCTTTCATCGCCGCTTCAACTGAATCAGCGAACATAACAACACCGACTTCTTTATTCTCTGGAATAGGTGTATGGTAGCGAAAATCTTCGACTGAAGGCTCTGGTAAACCCTTTTCCTTAGCTTCTTCCAAAGCCTTGTGATAGAAATATTGTAAAACTGTTGAACCATGGTGCTGCTCAATAATTTTTAAGATCGGCTTGGGCAAGCGATAACGCTTAGCGATGTATAGACCATCCAGAGGATGTCTGACAATCACGGCAGCACTCTCATACGGCGTCATATTGTCATGAGGATTGATACCATCCTGATTCTCTATAAACATGATGGGGTTCTCTAATTTGCCGATATCGTGATAGTAGGCACCTACTCGACAGAGTAAAGAATTAGCACCGATGGCTTCTGCACCAGCATCTGCTAGAGTAGCAACCATAATACTGTGTTGCGAGGTACCAGGTGCTTCGACGAATAGGCGTTTGAGCAAGGGGTGACTAGGCTGAGACAGGTCAATGAGTCGCAGAGGTGAAACCGTATTCAAAATCATCTCAAACAGCGGCATCATACCTAGAGCTGCCATCACTGATACTGCACCAGATATAGTGACTACTGCTACATTTGTACCGATAACTAACCATGTCTCTCTGAGAATAAAACCTATGGTCAATCTCATAATCAAATTGGTCAATGTGACTGAAGCTATCAATCTGACATAATTGCTAGGATTATTGATGTCTTTTGACATAATGGTCGCTACGACTATGCCCATCAACGCCGTCGGTAAAAAGAACGGATTGAACATGGTCATCGGCAAAATCAAGACAGATAGACCCAAACAGAATACCAACGAAGTACGCAGGCCAAAATATGCAGCCATAACTACAGCGGCAAAATAAACTGGCGGCGACAACGGAAAGATACTAGCTGTATAGCTAGATAGAATGAGCACTGAAAATAATGTCAACAAAATGGTGATAGCTGTACGATCTAGGTTCAATAATTCTTTTTCATGTAGATAGACATAACAG
>JAEWFX010000004.1 GCA_023388605.1 Bacillota bacterium | reverse complement strand
GAGGTCATCGCCCACGAACTAGCTCACGCTCTTCTACACCAAGATGATATGGCGAACTTTGATCGCATACGTGAATGCACTCTGCTCAAGGCTACTACTATAACTGAGCAGGAAGCGAATATCTTTGCAGCCGAATTGTTGCTTGCCGACGAAGAAGTATTGGATTTGCTATCCTATTACACCGATGAACAAATGGCTAAATCATTAGGTTGCAACCTCGAGCTCTTACTCTACAAATTACAGTCACTAAATGTTCGCCAGGACCTACACTTGCAGTTACGTTATCCACCGAAGAGCGACTATCTCGCTAGATAATTATCATTTTTAGACAAACAAAAAGGCTCATCGTGTGATGAGCCTTTTCCAATATTATCAATTGGTGATTAGCGATCGAATGTGAAAGCCTTGCGTCCAGCATACTTGGCGTATTCGCCTAAATCTTGCTCGATACGCAGTAACTGATTGTACTTGGCTACACGATCGGTACGTGAAGGAGCACCAGTCTTGATCTGTCCAGCATTGGTGGCGACAACTAGATCAGCGATTGACACATCTTCTGTTTCACCTGAACGGTGAGATACGATGGCTGTCCAACCATTGACTTGAGCCATCTCAATAGCGTTCAAGGTCTCGGTGAGAGTACCGATTTGGTTGACTTTGATCAATACTGAGTTGGCGACTCCTAGTTCGATACCTTTGGCGATGCGTTTGGTGTTGGTGACGAAGAGATCATCACCGACCAATTGGCAGCGGTTGCCGATACGCTCTGTCAACAGCTTCCAGCTATCCCAGTCTTCTTCTGCGACACCATCTTCGATGGAGATGATGGGATAGGTCTCGACTAGATGTGCATAGTAGTCGACCATCTCGGCACCAGTCTTGAATTCTCCGGTCTTCCAGAAGAGGTAGCCTTCTTTGCCGATCTTTTTGGCTTCTTCATAGAGTTCGGTAGAAGCGGGATCCATAGCGATGAAGAAATCTTCACCGGGTTTGAACCCTGCCTTATCGATGGCGCGGACGAGATATTGCAGGGCTTGTTCATCGCTGCTGAAGTTAGGAGCGAAACCACCCTCATCACCGACTGCGGTGCTATAGCCGTCTGCTTTGAGCAGAGACTTCAATGTATGGAAGACTTCTGCACACCAGCGTAAAGCTTCACGGAATGAAGGAGCGCCCACAGGCATGATCATGAATTCTTGTAGGTTGATGCTGTTATCAGCGTGTTTACCACCATTGATAACATTCATCATGGGAACGGGTAAAGTATGTCCGAAGACACCGCCCAGATAGCTATGTAGATTGACACCTAAAGTGTTAGCGGCTGCTTGAGCACAAGCAAGAGAGACGGCCAGCATCGCGTTGGCGCCTAACTTGGATTTGTTTTCTGTACCGTCTAAATCGATCAAGGTGCGGTCGATCATGGCTTGTTCCATCACGTTCATACCGATCAATTCTTCAGCGATCAGAGTATTGACGTTCTCAACTGCCTTCAGAACACCCTTGCCTAAGTAACGGTCTTTGTCACCATCACGTAATTCAACAGCTTCAAAAGCACCGGTCGAAGCACCTGAGGGAACAGCTGCTCTACCAAAAGTACCTTCTTCAGTGATCACTTCGACTTCAACTGTGGGATTGCCACGTGAGTCTAAGATCTCGCGTGCGACGACATCCATAATCATTACATCTTGAATCATAAAACCTCCTTAAGGTCGTAACTTAACTTATACATTGTGGCACTCTTGGCACCGTCAAGTATTATAACATTAAATATACAGTGCTCGGCCGAGTATCTGACTCTGCCGCTGTGAAAGTAAATTTTTTAACATTGACGAAAGGGTTAATATGCAAAATTTTGATTTCCTGATCATAGGTACTGGAGCAGGCAACATCGTGTTGGACGCAGCATTGGACGCGGGCCTTAAATGCGCTGTCGTCGAGAAAGGTCATTTCGGCGGTACCTGCCTCAACCGCGGCTGCATCCCTAGTAAAGTCTTGATCACTCCGGCTGACTATATACATGAAGTCGAACATCTAAAGAGATGTGGCATCCTCAAAGGCGAACTCAAAATAGATTGGCCATCACTGAAAGAAGCTGTCTTCGCTAAAACTGCTGAACACCGAGACATTCTGGAAGAATATTTGGCCGAGTCCAATTTAACTGTCTTTCAAGGCACTGCCGAATTCAAAGATAATCACACTATTATCGTCAATAAAAATGATGGCGAAAAAGAAGAAGTAGCTGCAGACACCATCGTGATCGCTGCAGGTGCAAGAACTAATGTCCCGCCCATCGATGGTCTTGATCAAGTCGAATATCTGACGACTGAGACTTTTTTTGCTGATAAATTCCCCGATCGTCCATACAAAAGCCTCACCATCGTCGGAGGCGGTGTCATCGCCGTTGAATTCGCACATCTATTTGCGACCTACGGCACCGAGGTCAATATTGTTCAACGCAATGTAGCACTGGTTCCACGTATGGATCGCGAGATCTCTAACTCGCTCTACAAATCCTATACAGCCAACCCCAATATCTCTGTCTTTCTCAACCAAAATACTCTGAGCGCCTCGCAAGACGAGTCCGGAATAACCTTGAAGATACAAGACAAGAAGAGCGGTGAAGAACGAGAAATTACAGCTGAAGCTCTGCTGATAGCACCAGGAGTTATCTCCAACGGCGATAGTTTGCACCTAGAACGTACAGACCTCACCTACGATAAGAGAAATTATATCTATACCAATGAATATCTGGAGACAGCAGTGCCTAATATCTACGCTCTGGGAGATATTGTCGGACATCAACAACTACGTCACAAGGCCAATCACGAAGCTGAAGTATTGGCGCATAATCTCTTCGGTGCAGGCTCAGAAAAAGGACAAGCCAGACGTCAGGTCAATTACGAGATTATGCCTGCCGGTGTATTCAGCTATCCTCAACTTGCGAGCGTAGGAGCGTCTGAAGAAGAGCTGAAAGAGCGTGGTGTCGACTACCGTGTCGACAAATTCTATTTTGCCGATACAGCAAAAGGTTATGCCATGGGCTACCGTTCTGAAGAGTACGACGATTTTGTCAAAGTGCTCGCTGCTAAAAACTCAGGTGAAATCTATGGCGTACACATCGTCGGACCCAATGCCACCGTCTTGATTCAACCCTATGTCAACGTGATGAATTTAGCTAAAACCTCACAGCCCCGCTACCATGAAGAAATCGCTTCTGACCGCACTCAATACGAACGTCAAGAGAATTTCCAAGCTCTAGACATCGACGCCTGTGCAGCTATCGCTGATGCACCCGTCATCCATCCTGCTGCCAGTGAAGTTGCGATCTGGGCATGTGAAAAATTGTAGTACACTAGACATATGGAAATTATCGATTTACAGACAGCTACGACCAAAGACCTAGTCTCAACTGGCTATGTCTTGATCAATAATCCACCTGCGCTCCGTAAAGGTAAGCGCAATGAATACATGGTGGGACAATTCACCGACAAAAACGGTCAGGTCGAGTTCAAAGTATGGGAAGCTCATATCTACGCTCCCATACTCGCACATGGCAACGGTATTTATCAGGCAACGGTGCAAGGATCGGAATTTAACGGAGTCTATCTCACAGTGCAGAAAATCCAACCCGTATACGACGACAGTGTCAAAATCTCAGATTTTTTGCCCCGTATCCCAACTGATTATCTACTGAGTTTTTGGCGTAAAACTCTCGGCAAATTAAGCGAACTAGGTGTCAGCCATAATTGCTTCCAAACGGTTAAGACTCTGCTCGCAGCGCCTGAACTCGAACAGCGTTTCATGGTCGAAGGTGCCGCCATGCGCCACCACGACAATAAGCTAGGCGGTCTCGCTCACCACACCACCAAGATGTTGAATATTCTGGCGGCTATCCTAGAAAACAATCCGCCTCTAAAGGCTAGTGCAGATCTTTTGGCATTTTCCATCATCGTCCACGACATCGGCAAAGTCTGGGAGTATAACAATCTCAGTGAAGGCGAATATTGGTATGTCAATCACCGTGTTCGCGGTGTGGAATTCCTCGCCAAATACAAAGATCTCATCGTAGAATCTTTTGATGAAACCTTTTATCGTCAGGTGCAGGCAGTGATCGCTGGACATCACGGAGAGTATGCCGATCGTCCTCAGACTGTAGCTGCTGCCATCGTTCACTTCATCGACAACCTCGAGAGTCAAGTAACCGGCTTGGTTGAAGATATGCAGATGCCGCACAGCAATGAACGTATCCGCTATATCGAATGGGGTTATCTCAAAGATCTCGAACTCAGCGATGACAACGATGAATGATTGGTTAGAACGCAGTCGTCTGGTTTACGGCGACGCTGGTATAGATCGTCTAGCAGCTGCCACCGTAGTCATTTGTGGTGTAGGCGGTGTGGGGTCCTTCGCTGTAGAGGCTCTCGCACGCAGCGGCATCGGTAGATTGATCCTAATCGACCATGACAAAGTGGTGGAGAGCAATATCAACCGTCAACTTGTCGCTACTACTAAGACTCTGGGACAAGCCAAAGTGGAGGTTGCGGCTGCTCGCATCGCCGAGATCAATCCCTCAGCTAAGGTCTGGGCGATAGCTGATTTTTATAGTGGCGACTTAATTTCTTTCTGGCAAAAGCAACAAGAAACTCTCCCCGATTTACCGCCACTCGCAGAGATCGACTACATCGTCGATGCCATAGATTCTCTACGTGCTAAGCAGGAATTGATTATCTCCTCTCACCGACAAGAGATTCCCTGTATAACTGCTCTTGGTGCTGGTAACAAACTGGATCCCAGTCAATTCCAAGTCACGGATCTTGCGAAAACCTATAACGACAGACTGGCACGTGTACTGCGGCGCGAATTGCGAAAGCATCGTATCTATCATCATCCCGTAGTTTTTTCGCCGGAGATTCCACACAAAAACGGCAGCACTACCATCGGTAGCACTGCCTTTGTACCTCCGGTTTGCGGCATGATCTTAGCCGGTACCGTGGTCAAAAATTTACTTGCTGACATAATAAAGAGCTGAGTTTCCTCAGCTCTTTTGCTGTCATCATTCTCTATTACTCTACATTCTCACCGATTGAAGAAATCTTCTTGTGGAACTCTTCGTCTTCGCTGACAACGAGGATGGGCTCACTGAAATTTAATCCGAAAAGACCGATGAAGCTCTTGGCATCGACTATGATACGTCCATCTTCTGAATGAAATCCCACATCTTCAGAAGAGAGAGTTGCATAGTATTGAATCAATTGTAATTCATCGATGGAATGAAAAAGTTTTTTGGTAATCATTATTCACCTCTGATTTCTGATACTGTGTAATCAGCTTCTTCTACTGCTCGACGCAAATCTGCATCGCTCACTTGTTCATTGGTGGTGACGGTAGCTGTCTTACTTTCTAAGTCGACTTCTACTTGCTCCACTCCAGTTACGGCTAGTAAAGCCTCACGTACATGCTTCTGGCAATGTGCACAGGACATGCCTTCTACTATCATTACTTTTTTCATTGTAACCTCCTTTGATTTATTTGGATATAGTTCTGATTTATTATCTGTTGATTCAATAAATTTGAGACGACGCAGGCGCAGAGCATTGCTCACTACAAACAAGGAGCTCAGACTCATCGCCGCAGAGGCAAACATCGGATTGAGTGTCCAACCGAAGCTGGGATAGAAAACACCTGCTGCGAGAGGTATGCCCAAGACATTGTAGAAAAATGCCCAGAATAGATTCTGCTTGATATTACGTAGAGTATGCGTGCTCAACTTATGTGCGTTGACGACATCGCGTGGATCATCGTGCATCAAAATCACATCGGCAGATTCTTGTGCTACATCTGTACCGGCACCGATGGCGATACCGAGATCTGCGAGCGCAAGAGCCGGTGCATCGTTGATACCATCTCCCACCATCGCTACCACATGTCCTGCTTGTTGCAATTGTTGGATACAATTCGCCTTGTCTGCCGGCAGCACTTCTGCCTGCACCTCGCTGATTCCGATCTCAGCAGCCACCGCTTCTGCTGTGCGTCTCTGATCACCGGTCAAAAGCACTGTAGTGTGATTGCTATCCGCTAGCAGACGTATAGCTTCGCGTGCTGTTTTGCGAATGCGGTCTGCGACAGCCGTAGTGCCGTAGTAACGATCGTCGCTGAACATATGTATCAAAGTTTTGCCTTGAGCTTGCAATTGTTCTAATCTCTGCCAGTCGACCTCCGAATCTGAGATTTTCTCTCGCAACAACTTGCTGCTGCCAGCGTAGAGAGTTTTCGGTTCTTCCTCAAGAGATAGTGCTACCACTCCCTTGATACCACGACCGGGTAAGGTCTCATAGTCGTTGATCAGCAACAACGGTGCACTGTTAGCTTGCAGGATAGATTGTGCCAAAGGATGTTCAGAATAACTCTCCAGACTACTCAGCAACTGAAGGAACTCATCGCGTGTTATATCGGCACCTAGCACAACGTCTGTGATCTGGGGTCGACCCTCAGTGAGTGTACCGGTCTTATCGAAAACTACTGTATCGCAATGTGTCATCTGCTCAAGAGCTACACCAGATTTGAAGAGAATGCCTTGTCTGGCACCGCGACCAGTGGCGACCATAACAGCCACAGGAGTAGCGAGTCCAAGAGCACAAGGGCACGAGATAACCAGAACAGATATGGCATTAGCGAGTGCAAAAGCAAAGCTTTCACCCAGCAACAACCAGACGATCAAAGTCAGAGCACTGATGGCGATGACTACAGGTACAAAGACAGCTGCAATTTTATCTGCCAGGCGGGCGATGGGAGCT
Organism: Bacillota bacterium; assembly: GCA_023388605.1. Classification (GTDB taxonomy): domain Bacteria; phylum Bacillota; class Clostridia; order Saccharofermentanales; family DTU023; genus JAEWER01. The sequence continues at coordinate 37,461 of JAEWFX010000004.1, read as the reverse complement.
TTACTACCCGAAGCCTGTGCTACTAAGTGTAAGACCTTGCCATACGAAGTATCCTCGCCCACCGCTAAAGCACGGTAGGTGAAATATCCATGCTGATTGATGGTAGCTGCATACACTTTGTCCCCAACTGTTTTATCTACTGGCAGACTCTCACCAGTCAAAGCTGCTTCATCTACGGCTCCTGTTCCTTCGATCACTTCACCGTCGACAGGTAGTTTAGCACCAGCTCGTACTACCACTACATCACCGATCTTCACCTGTTCTACCGGTATTTCCTCTTCACTGCCACCGCGCAAGACAACTGCTGTAGTCGGAGCTAATTCATTGAGCTTTTCTAGCGCTTGTGAAGTCTTATTTTTAGCGCGTGCTTCTAAAAATTTGCCCAAAGTGATCAGGGTAAGGATCATCGCAGCTGATTCAAAATACAATTGATGTTGCAAATGATGCAGTGTGTGCACCTGTTGTTGAGCAAGTGCAATCTGTGCACGCAACAAGACAACACAACTGAAGCCCAAGGCACTAAATGCACCTACAGCGATCAAACTGTCCATATTGGGCTGCAGATGTAGTAGAGCACGTGAACCCTTGTGCAAGAGATGACGATTGATATATAAGATACTCAGAGTGAGCAATAGTTCTAAAGTCGCTAGCACTGGGAAATAGGCCACCTCTCCTAGCGAAAAAGGCAAAGATAGACCTACCATGGGACCCATGGCTAAGTACATCAAGAGCAATAAGAAGATCAGCGATTTCCAGAAACGTTGCCAGAGAGTGGTGCTCTCATCGGCTATAGAGCTGCTGGCAGAAGTGTTGGACTTAGTGCCAGATGTTATCTTGTCGCTAACATTATCACTCGTACCTAAGCCTTCTAGCACCTGGTAGCCAGTCTTCGCTATAGCCTGCTCAATGGCTTGCATGTCCTGATCAGTCAAGGCTTCTGCTGTCTGAATCTGCACATCGCCAGTCAACACATTTACTTGTATATCCGCTTGTGGCTGTAGCTTACGAATAGCTCTCTCTACAGCACTTGAACAGGCGGCACAAGTCATTCCGCCAACTTTTAGTTTTTGTATGGTCATATCTCAAATGAGTTCAAATCCTTTGTACTAAATTCAGAAACTTTGTTGAGTGTGTATACCTTGTAAGCACGCTTTTGCTCCACCTCATAAGTGAAGTCTGGCTGTGGCAGCTGTCGAGTCGCAGGTTCGATATGATTGATAATTCCCCACGCCAATTCAGGGTTCATCACCATGAGCGGGCCGTGAAAATTGGTGAAAATTGAATTATGCCAAAGCAATCCCTCGGCAGGTTGTCCCTGACTCTCTTCCCCGTACACTAACTGTGCAAAAGGCTTAAACTCCTCGTCGTACTCGTAGCGGAAATCCAGTAGACGTATCTGTGCGCCCGCCAATTTATAATAAGACTCTAGGTAGGTGGTTGTACCAAAGATATTATCTCCATAAATACTGTTACGCTCATGGGCTTTTAATGGTACAAGACCCAAACCAGTGAGTGTCGAACCATCTTCTCGCTCGATACTCTCACCAAACAATGCCTGACTGGTACCGAAGACCAAGAGTATTTTCCCGTTCTCTACGAACTTTTTGATCTCCTTTACACGTGGTTGTAGTTCATCGTGTAAATAAGCGAAGTGTGCGACCTCACCAGCAGCTACGATCACGACATCGTAATCTAGTAAATTGTATTCATCTCCGCTGTTGATGATGTTTAAATCAAAATCTATATCTGCATAGGCACACAGTCTTTCGAAAACCGTGTAATTAGCAAAATCACCCTGTAAATTGAGTATATGCGGATAGAGCAGTGCTACTTTCATGTTTCCCCCTGCGCTTTATAAACTCTATGAACATGACTTGTAAGCTTATTTATGTGCTTCTAAGTAATCTCTGATGTCCTCGTAGACACCTAGTAGTCCGATAATATGAATATGTTTTTGTGGTATTCGATCGAGGCTATCAATATAATCTTCAACTTTTTTGATCGAAACACACTCAATGTTTTCGTCTTTTATCCCAGCGCACTTAAAATGCAGGTAAGCATCGAAAGAAGTTTCCGGAACTTTTTGCATTATTTCTGAACTATCACCCCAATCGACGAATTTCTCGAATGAGCTATCTTTGAGAGCTGAGAAGTCACAATCGAAGGGATAGAAATTGTTCAGATAAAAAGGATTAAAATCTTCGATCGCCGAATTGCGTGCTATGATCAGAGCGGCTGGCTCGGTTTCATCTACAAGAGCATTGAGAGCAGACTGCATGGTATCAGGATTTTCCTGTTTGTAGCGATAGTAATAAATATCTTTTTCCTTAAATTTGAAGTGAACGAAGCGACCGTCGATATTTTGGAAATTAGCGAAACTCTGGCGGCAGCGTTCGAGATCTAGACCCAAGGTATGCTCGCAGATACTCAGCACTGAAGCATAGTTATAGAGCATGGGTGCTACTTTGTAAGGCATGCTGAATTTTAGACCATGGTAGCAGAAGCTGCTGTCGACAAAATCGATGTCGGTTACACGATCGGGAACTTGCTCGGCCGCTAGCGAGCAAAAGCTGCCATCCGTATTGGAAAAAGGACCGATATTATCTAAGTTTAGATACTCAAAAGTTATCTCGCGATGGGTCAGTGGACAGGGCATGGTCGGGAAAAAGCCCTGTTTAACAAAAGATTTGGCATGACGATCCACACTGTAGAAATATGTCTTACCAGCAAAACGCGAGAGCGAAGCAGAACGCGGCTCTTCGTTGTTCACATAGAGTGTTGTCTTTTGGTCTATAGCAGACAATACCTTACGATAGATGAAATCCGGATCACCATTGCGTCCAGTCTGATCCTTCTGCAGGTTTGTGATCAGGATAGTTCTTCCCTTCAGCTGTTTACTGATACGCGGCAGAGATCGTTCATCCGTCTCGAAGATACAGTAATCATAGTCTAGTTTGCCGCTGAGCTTAGCTTGTTGGACAAGGACATTGACCACACCGGTAAATAGGTTTGCTCCCTCCAGATTGCTGACAATTTTCAGACCCTGTTCACGCGCTAGATGCACCAAGAGATTAGTCGAAGATGATTTGCCGTTAGTACCAGTGATGAAGATGACTCTCTCGGGGTCGAGATTACTATGTTCGAGAAAGTAGGGATCAATCTTACTGGCGATCTGACCACAGATATTGGTGCCACGCCGCGGATCGATGGCTTTGACCAACATATTGGCCAATTTACCGATCCATAAAGCTAATCTATATCTCATGAATATCAAAATCCTCTTATTTTTTTGTTAAATATTATCATACATCCGCTTGCACCTTTGGTTATAATCCTATTACGAAAAGAGGTAAAACCATGCCAGAATTATTGATTTATGCAGATAAATTACGTGACAATTTCAACATAATTTGCGAAAAACTACGCGATGCTGACACGTCAGCTGCCTTCGTCACTAAGCTCGCTGCTGGCAACAGCGATGTCCTGCGCACACTCTACGATGCAGGCTGCCGTTACTTCGCTGAATCCAGAATAGATAATTTTAAAAACTACCCTACTGAAATGGCTACAGATCCCACAGTCAAAAAACTCCTGATCTGTTTGCCATATCCCTCTATAGCTGAGGATGTCGTAAAATACAGCACCTGCAGCTTGAATTCTGAATTAGACACTCTAGTCGCTCTCGATTCTGCCAGCCGTGCACTACGTGAACAGCGACCTGACAAACCTAAACATCAGATTATCTTGATGGTGGAAGGAGGCGATCGAAGAGAAGGAGTATTGCCAGAAAATGTGCCTGCCCTGGTCGAAAAAATTGTGAACGAATTACACGATCTCGAATTCATCGGTATCGGCAGCAATTTCAATTGTCTCGGCGGCATCATTAGCGATGTGACGAAAATGCACGAATTATCTGCTCTGGCAGAAGAATTGCGTGCTTGCGGCTTACCCTGCCCTGTCGTATCTGGCGGTAACAGCGGCACCTGGCATATGATCGATGATCGCACTCTGCCCGGAGGTATCACTGAAGTACGTCTGGGCGAAATCATGCACAATGGCCGAGAGACATCTCGTGGTGAGTCACTTACCTATCTTCATCAAGATGTATATCATCTCACAGCACCCATCATCGAGCTCAGTGTCAAGCCGTCTCAATCACAGGGGGAACGTTTTTACAATGTCAACGGTGAATTGGGATCTTTCACCGAAGACCGCGGCGACATCAAACGTATGCTGGTCGCTTGCGGCGGACAAGATTTCGGCAGTGGAACTATCACGCCTCTAGATCATCGTCTCAAATATTTAGGTCATTCAGGCGATCATACATTGATCGAGATCATCGAGGGAGATCTCACAGATTTTGCCATCGGCGATATTATTCACTTCCAACTGGACTATTCGGGCACTAATCACTGCTTTATTTCTCCGCAAGTAAAGAAAAAGCTGGTCTAGTATCTAGGCCAGCTTCAACATTATCTTCTGTAACTTTTAGCGTATAAAATGTTTTCGCAAATTCTGTTGATAAAAGTTGCTCAGTATTCCCATCAGCCAATCATAGACGAAAATCCAGCCGATACCGATGACAATTTTGATCGGAAAAAGAACGGCTTTGAGCGGGAAATAATGCAATCCTGACAGACGCAGAGCCACTATCATCAGAATAGCTTGCATGGCACAGCCGTAGACGATACGCACGATGTAGGCAGTGCGTTTATCTAGACGTTTGGCCAAACTCATCGACAAAACTGGATAGAGTCCGTATATGCCGATGTAAAAGATGATCGCTCTAGCAGGCAACATCATCAAGACAACTGAACAGACGAGATAGTGAATCCAGCCAGCGAGCTCACCGTACTCAAAAAAGACGATATAGGCACAGAGAGAACCGAGTAACAAGGCCAGCGGTCGAGCCGTGTGTAAGAGAGTCGATACACCGAGGGCCGCCACTACTAAAGCTACGAGTAAAGCGTTGCGCGTCAACTGATTGGTGTGCCAAAGACGGTTGAGTTGATCTTTCATCAGCAGAAACTACCTGCACTTCCACATATGCAATCACAGCAAGTATCGACTAAACAATAGGCACAGAGGAGATCACCACAACCACCTGTACAACAAGAAGAACGATAGTATGGCCCTCTGTAACCATAACCTTGTCCGTGCTGGTTGTAACCGTAATTGCCCTGTCCTGACTGGTTTGGCGCCTGGCCTTGAGCCCAACCACCACCGCTACGTTGTTGCCACTGACGGAAAACATCTTGGTATCCGAATGGTCCTTTAGATCCATCATTCTGACGATTATCCGAACTGCGGTAATCAGTATCACTGGATTTTCTAGCTCCAGACAGAGCGTAGTAAGCATTCTCTACTTCACGGTATTTTTCCGCTGCTATCTCCCGCAGAGAACTATCATCATAATTGCTGGGATGATAGCGTTCCTTGAGCACTTGAAAGGCACGATCGATCTCTTCGCCTGTCGCGTCGCGAGAAATATTCAATACTTCATAAGGGTCACGCATGGTTACCTCCTATCGTGCAGTCATTGTACCACGTTTATCTTTTTCGGACTCAGTGTGTCGGGAAGCCAATTTGCTCAGTACCTTAGCACGCATATCCGGCAAGCCACCACAGATGAAATTGTGCACGATGCTGCCATTGACTCGGTAAGGTAAGAGCGCAGCGATACGATCGAGAGTTTTTTCGATATTTTGTAGATCAAAATCCGCCAATTGCAGTGCTTGCTCAAAATCCTTCGCCACCGCTACATAGTAATTACTTTCTCCCTTAGAGCGATCTCTAGGATAATCATCGATGGCATCGATCAAGTAGATCCAGGCACCGATGTTTTGCCCGAAGCGTTGAAACACTGTACGTAGATCAAATAGCCCTTCGAGCTTGAGAAAATCATAGATGGCGTACACTACCAATTCGCCCATCAAATCACCAAAAACGGTCGCGACCATAGGTGTACTCAGTTCTTCGGGCAGGGTGTAGCTCTGCTTTTCGATCGCATTGAGCTCGGCTAATTTATCTGAGATAAATTGTGTTAACTGTGGATGCTTATGGCTGGCTTTGCCGAAAGCTCTGCGATAGACCATCTGGATGCTCGCTCCCTGCAACTTTTTCTGATCTTGACGATCATCTTGCCCCTTAAAATAGGCGAGCATAACAGTGAGATCAGCTGCCAATTCCAATATTTCATGTCCCGACATGATCGGACGTTTGGTCACGGGATGAACAATACAATGCTCACGTTCGATCTCTCCTTCACTCGGAGAGAAACACATAATGAAGAGTGCATAAAAAGCTAGGTCATAAGTGATACCGAGACGTGGTATCTGCCCGTACTCTCGTCCGATAGTTTTGCATATACCACAATAAATAGAGCGATAATAATTGAATTCGCGGATTAAAAGCTCTTCGCGCAGAGGTCGAATGTAGCCAAACATATGCATATTTTAGCACACAATGATAAAATATTGAGATTAAAACCGAGGAGGATAACATGAAGGAAACACAGGTTCGGACACGCTTCGCACCCAGTCCGACAGGCATGATGCACATCGGTAATCTGCGATCTGCACTGTACGAATATTTAGTAGCGAAAAGCCAAAATGGTGCTTTCGTGCTCAGAATTGAAGACACTGACCGTGCTCGATATGTCGAAGGTGCAGAGCAAGTGATCTACCAGACTCTCGCAACCGTTGGCTTAAAACATGACGAAGGTCCCGACATCGGTGGACCATATGCCCCCTATGTACAGAGTGAACGTCTCAATAAATACCTTCCCTACGCCGAACAGTTAATACGCGATGGTTACGCCTATTATGATTTTGAACCGATGACTGAGCAAGACGGTATTGAAGATGCAAATTTCGGGCCTGAACACAGCCGTCGTTCTCGCGATCTTGATCCTGAAACCGTCACTGCCAACTTAGCTGCAGGCAAACCTTATGTCATCCGCCAAAAGATGCCACTGAGCGGCGAAACAACTTTCGTAGATCTCGTCTTCGGTGAGATTAGCGTCGAGAATAAAGAATTGGAAGATCAGATCCTGATCAAATCTGATGGCTTTCCTACTTATAATTTCGCCAATGTCATCGATGATCACGAGATGAATATCACGCACGTCGTGCGTGGCAGCGAATATCTATCCTCCACCCCTAAGTACAATCTCTTGTACCAGGCGTTTGGCTGGGATGTCCCCACCTATATACATCTGCCATTGATCAATGGTACTGATGGCAAAAAACTTTCCAAACGCCACGGCGCTACATCATTTGAACAATTAGTAGCTGAAGGGTACTTGCCTGAAGCTATAACCAACTATATAGCTTTCCTCGGTTGGGCTCCTGGCTCTGATACGCGTGAAATTTTTACACTGGATGAATTGGTGGAGGTTTTCGATGTCAAAGGCATCGGTAAGGCACCAGCAGTTTTCGATTACGCCAAGCTCGATTGGTACAATCAACAGTACCTCTTGAAATTATCGCCCGCAGAATTCTCAGACTTGATCGCTCCGACCATCACAGAACTATTTGGCGAGCGTCACTGTGATCTGGCTGTACTGGCAGAAGTTCTGCAGACGCGCATCTGCAAGCTCAAAGAAATTCCTGAGATGTTAGGATTTGCTCTGCGACGTGGTGAGATGGATAGCGAATTATTCACCCATAAGAAGAGTAAGTTGAACCCCTCTGTGTGTCTACGAGTTTTGGAACGCTGTTATGAAGATCTTTTCAAGAAGAATATCGCAGCCACTACAGCTAGTTTTGAGCGTGAAAAACTGCATGAATATCTCATGAGTTTAGGTGCTGAACTCGAGCTTAAAACTGGTCAAGTCATGGGGCCGATCCGACTGGCCTGTGCTCGTCAACAAGTTACACCCGGAGGTGCTACAGAGTTGTTGTTGATCCTCGGGCGCCACGAAGCACAAGCTAGAATCGAAGAAGCCATCGCTTACCTCAAAAGTATAGAAGGAGCTAATAATGAATAATACTGATCCCACTCTCAATGCGGTCAATCAGCCATCCGAAGTCGAAAATAGCAACGAAAACAGCAATTTCATCCATGATTTTATCGATGAAGATATCGCACCGGGTGGTCAGTTTGCTGGACAGACAGTGCATACTCGCTTCCCTCCTGAACCCAACGGTTTTCTACATATCGGCCACGCCAAAGCCATCTGCATCGATTTCGGTACAGCATTGAAATATCAAGGCGTTTGCAACTTGCGTATGGACGATACCAATCCTGACAAGGAAGATGTCTCCTTCGTAGAGGCCATCAAGGAAGACATCAAATGGCTGGGTTTTGATTGGGAGGATCGTTTCTACTATGCTTCTGACTATTTTGAGCAGATGTACGAATATGCACATCACCTGATCGATAAAGGACTCGCTTATGTCTGCGAATTATCTGCTGAACAGATGCGAGAGATGCGCGGAACTCTGACCGAACCTGGACAGAACAGCCCCTATCGCGACCGTCCCATCAGTGAAAGCAAAGACTTATTCGAACGTATGCGCGCTGGCGAATTCGCAGATGGCCAAATGACTTTGCGTGCCAAAATCGATATGAGTTCAGGTAACATCAATATGCGTGACCCTGTTATCTATCGAATCTCCCATGATCACCATCACCGCACTGGTGATAAATGGTGCATCTATCCGATGTATGATTTCGCTCATCCCATCGAAGATGCCATCGAGAATATCACTCATTCACTCTGTTCATTGGAATTTGAAGATCATCGTCCTCTGTACAACTGGTTTATCGAACATTGTCCAGTCCCGAGCAAGCCACGCCAGATCGAATTTGCCCGTCTCAATATCGATTACACCGTCATGAGCAAACGTAAATTGCGACACCTGGTCGAGTCCGGTGTGGTGGACGGTTGGGATGATCCACGCATGCCCACTCTCTCTGGTCTACGTCGTCGCGGTTATACTCCACAATCCATCCGCAATTTCTGTGATCGTATCGGCGTGTCCAAAGTCGACAGTACAGTCAGCTCTGATTTCTTAGAATTCTGTTTGCGTGAAGATTTAGGAGACCGTGCATTGCGGGCTATGGCAGTAGTCGAACCACTGAAGTTAGTAATCACCAATTATCCCGAAGGTAAGGTTGAAAATCTGCCCTTAGAGAATTTCCCTGGGCAGCCTGATTTCGGTCAACACGAGATCCCTTTCAGCCGTGAACTCTACATCGAACGCAGTGATTTCGAGCTTGAGCCTCCCAAAAAATATCATCGCTTCTACGTGGGCAACGAAGTTCGCCTCCGCGGTGCCTACCTCGTCACCTGTACTGGCTACGATGTCGATGAAAATGGTGAAGTCAGCTGTATCTACGGTGAATATGATCCTGAATCGCGTGGTGGAGCTGCTCCCGACGGCCGCAAAGTTCGCGGCACCATACACTGGGTCGAAGCCAACAGCGCTATCGATGCTGAACTCAGACTATATGACAAGCTCTTCACCGTCGCTGATCCAGATGGTGATGAAGCAGATTATACTGAGCTGATCAATCCTGATTCGCTGAAGGTAACCGCCAGCAAAGTAGAGCCCTGGCTCGCTGATGCCAATAATGATCAACAGCACTTCCAATTCATGCGCCAAGGTTATTTTGTACGCGATAACAAAGCTGAAGGACTAGTCTTTAACCGTGCTGTAGGTCTCAGAGATAGTTACAATAAAAAACAAAAATAATCGAGAAAGGATACGATATGAAATATACAGAATACCAATATCAAAGACCTCCCATCGCCGAGTACAACGCGAAAATCGATCAACTCACTGCCAAATTGTCTGAGTGTGAGAGTGCCAAAGAGCAATTGAATATTTATCACCAAGTAGTTGAGATCACTGACGAAATCGGCACTGCTTCTGCCTATGTGGTCACGCGCTCACGCGGCAATACCGCTGATGAATTCTATCGCTCCGAACAAGACTTTTTCGATGAGAACATTCCAGACTTCATTCAATCCAACAATGCATTCGAAGAGCAATTAGTTAAATCTCCTTATCGGGATGAACTCGAAAAAGAATTGGGATCACATCTCTTCAATCTGATCGAGTGCCGTGCTCGCTCTTTCAATGAGGCGATCAAAGGCGAGATGACTGAACAAGAGAAATTAGGAACTGAGTACACTGCTCTCAAAGCCAAAGCACTGCTCGATTTTGACGGCAAACAGCTGACGCTCACTCAGATCACTCCCTATACCCATGATACTGATCCCAAAGTACGCCGCGCCGCCATCGATGCTGTCAGCAAATTCTACGCTGACAACGAGGCTGAGTTCGATCGCATCTATGACGAAATGGTCAAAATACGTCATCGTCAGGCGAAAAAACTCGGCTATGACAATTATGTTCAATGTGCCTATGACCATCTGTGTCGTACAGACTATACTCCCAAAGACGTCGCGAACTATCGCCGACAGATCCGCGATAATGTCGTGCCTATGGCCAACGAAATTTACGAGAGCCAACGCCGACGTCTCGGCCTCGACCAGCTGACCTTCTATGACGAGAGCATCATCTTCTCAGACGGTAACGCCACACCCAAAGGCGATCCACAATGGATTATCGATAAGGCTCAAAAGATGTACTCAGAGTTATCTCCTGAAACCAAAGAATTTTTCGACAAGATGATCGAAGGCGAATACCTCGATTTAGTCGCCCGTAAAAACAAAGCAGGCGGTGGTTTCTGCATCGGTCTAGACGGTATGCAGATGCCCTTCATCTTCTCTAATTTCAACGGTTCTCAGCACGATGTTGAGGTTTTAACCCATGAAGCCGGCCACGCTTTCCAGAGCTACCTGTGCATCAAATCCCCTGTCCCCGACTATCGTTTCCCAACTTTTGAAGCTTGTGAAATTCACTCGATGAGTATGGAATTCATCACCTGGCCTTGGATGGAGAGCTTCTTCGGCGAAGATATCGAAAAATTTAAATTCGCACATCTCGCTAACAGTATCTGCTTCCTGCCCTATGGTGTAGCCGTGGACGAATTCCAAGAATGGGTCTACACACATCCTGAGGCTACTCCCACTGAACGCAAACAACAGTGGCACAAAATTGAAGAGATCTACTTGCCGCACCGCGACTATGCAGGCAATGATTACCTGGAGCGCGGTAACTTCTGGGTGCGTCAACAACACATTTTCTTAAATCCCTTCTACTACATTGACTACACATTAGCTCAAGTCTGTGCCTTCCAGTTCTTCAATAAGTCGCAACAAGATCACGCTAAATGCTGGCAGGAATATCTCGCTCTCTGTAAATTAGGCGGCAAATATCCTTTCACCGAGCTGATGAAGCGTGCAGGACTCAGTAATCCTTTTGTAGACGGCACCGTCAAGGATAGCATCACACCTGCTTTTGAATACTTAAAACAAACTAAATTTTTCTAAACGGGAAAATCCTTGTGCCAGCTATAATTGCTGGCCGAGGAATTGACTCTGATAGAGTTTGCTGAACAAGGTATCGCCTTTGTTTAATTCGGCGAAGGAACCGGCTTCGACAATATCGCCAGCTTGCATGACTAATATCAAGTCAGCATCTGTCACCGTCGACAGACGATGAGCGATTATAAAGCCGGTTTTGTTTTGCATAATTTCTGTAAAAACACGCTGTACTATTAATTCCGTACGGGTATCTATATTGGATGTCGCTTCATCGAGGATCAAGATGGGTGGATCCTGTAGTACCACACGTGCTAAAGACAACAATTGCTCCTGACCACGAGATAGACTACAACCTTCTCCGTACACAGTGTCATATCCGTTCGGCAGACGACGTATAAATTCATCAGCACCGATACGACGACAACACTCTTGTACTTCTGCTAGAGTCGCTCCAGGCTTGGCACAAGCTATGTTTTCAAAGATGCTGAGCTTGAATAAGCGAATATCTTGTAGGACCATCCCGACTTGTTGACGCAGACTGTAACGACTGACCTCTGCGATATCTTGACCGTCGATCAGGATACGTCCGGCTGTAGGCTCATAGAAACGCAACAAGAGGTTTACCAAGGTAGTCTTACCAGCTCCTGTCGGCCCCACTATAGCGATACGTTGTCCAGGCTCTATAGTCAGATTCAAATTATCGATCAATGGTTTGTCAGGTTGGTAAGAAAAATCAACGTCTTGAAACTGTACATGACCAGATCTGACCGTCAACTCTGTACCGCTATGCAGATCTTCTGTCGGTAAATCTAGAATTTCCGAGATGCGTTCGGTAGATGCGACAGCTGCTTGCAACTTCGTGGTGATCGAGGTGATCTCATTGATAGGCTGCGAAAATTGGTGGGCATACGCTAACAAGCTGGCTATGGCGCCTACCGAAATACGTTGATGTAAAGCTAAGTAACTAGCTAAAACTCCGATCAAGATGTAAGCTACGGCATTGACCAGACGAGTACAGGGATTAGTCAAGGAAGAATAGAACTGTGCCGCTCTGCCACAAGTGTAGAGTCGACGGTTGAGCAGAGCGTAATCCTCGATACTGGCAGTTTTAGCTGTCAGAGCGCGCACTAAACTGTGATTGGAGATCAACTCCTCTGCGAGACCATTGAGCTCGCCTCGCGTCTGGGATTCTAAGAGATATTGTTGACGTGATCTCTTGGCGATCACAGAGGAAACCAAAAAGCTGAGCGGAGTCAATACCACAAGCAAGACGGTTGTATACAGATCGATACTAGCCATCAGGTAGAGAGAGCCGAGCAGAGTGACCACTCCCGAAAAGAGCTGAGGGAGACCCAGCACCAGACCGTCATTGATTTGATCGATATCAGTAGCTAGCAGACTGCTGATATCTCCATGATCACGTCCATAGAAAAAACTCAGAGGCAATAACTGTAATTGGCGATAGGTATCACAACGTAATTTTTGGATCAGATTAGCGGAGAGAAAACCTGATTGACATAATGCTAGACGACGACATATCACCGCCACGACGAAGACTGCAGTCATCGACACCAAAAGTTTGAGGAAATTAGTATCGATCACGCCTGCTTTGAGAGCTAGATAGTCTATAGCACGCCCGATCAATTTCGGACCTAACAACAAACAGATATTACCGATCAGGGAGCCGACAATAATTTGGACTAACAACCAAGGTTCAGTCTTGATGTATTTATACAATCTGCTCATTATCTCTCCACCTCGGCCTGCGATGCGACAATATCTCTATAGATCGGATTGGCGAGGAGTTCTCGGTGTGTGCCCCAGCCCTCAACACGACCCTGATCCAAAACCATGATGCGATCACAACGACGTACCGTATGCACTCGCTGACTGATGATGATCAATTGCTCAATCAGACTGTTGTCTGATTTCAGCAAACTAGTCAGCGCCTGCCATAGACATGCATCGGTAGCATAGTCGAGAGCTGAGGTCGCATCATCTAAGATCAACAGGCGTGGCTGACGTATAATTCCACGTGCTAGACATAGACGTTGACGTTGACCGCCCGAAAAATTTTTACCGCCACGTTGCACCGGGCTATCTAATTTTTCAGTTAACTCGCTGACGAATTCCGCTGCCTGCGCTATTTCTAGAGCCCGCCAAATCTGATCGTCCTCTACTTTACTCAGACCACAAGTGAGATTCTCACGCAAACTTCCTTTAAACAAAATCGCTTCTTGCGGCACCACATGTACTGTATGCAATAAATCCTCTTCACTAAAACTGCTGAGTGTTCGCCCATAGAGACTGATCTCGCCTGCTTGTATGTTGTAGAGTCTCTGAATGAGATTAGCGACAGTCGATTTGCCTGAACCAGTGGCACCGATAATTCCTAGATGCTGTCTACGTGGCAACTGCCAATTCATGTCGGTGATATAGCTCCCCGCCTCGCTGTGATAGCTGAAATCTACCGCTGAGAAAGTAACAGCATTTTCAGATGTCGTCATGTCCATTCGTTTAGCAGACATCGCTTTAGAAACAGGCTCAAGAGATGGTGCACCGTTATTTTGTTGAAGGATAGAGTGATCTACCTCTTCTGGCAAAGCCAAAACCTCTGCAATCCGTAGGGCAGATGAATATGCTTTGGTGTATAAAATGACGAGATTCGCCACTACAGAAAGTGCCAACAACATCATGCTGAGATAGTTGACAAAAGCGACTAGATCGCCGATTTCAATACGTGAACTCCTAAGCTCAGCACCAGACAAATAGAGAATGCAGACCGTGGCACCGTTCAAAATCAATGCTGTCAGAGGATTGAATAGAGAAGACAATCTGCTGATCCTCTTCTGGGCACGAGCTATATCTTCAGACTTCAACTCAAACTGTGTCTGCATCATCTCTTCATTGGTCAGGGCACGTACAACTTGAATGGCGTTGAGAAAATCTAATAATTGACCGATCAGCCCATCTGTCTGCCGCTGTACCTGTCGATAGCCGGGCAACATACGTGACATAACAACATAGAGTAAGCAGACAAAAAATAACAGAGCCACTAGAAAAACTAGTGCTAGTCGCCAGCTCAAGTAAAACGCCATCACCAAACTGCCGATGGCGAGAAAAGGTGCACGTACCACCAGGCGTATCAACATGGCTACGGCTTCCTGTAAGGTCATGACGTCGGAGGTCAGTCTGACTGACAAAGTCGAAGAACCCAGTGATTCAACTGTAGCTGTGGGCAATTTGAGTATATGTTCTAATAAGTGATCACGTAGATCTGTTCCATAACTCTGCGATGCAATAGCCGCATTATATTGGCAGATCAAGGCGCTGATCCAGCCGAGCACCGCTAAGAGCAGGCTGAGAAAGCCATAGTAGTAGATCACTGGCCAATCACCAGCTCTCACACCACGATTTATCATCTGGGCAATCAATAGAGGTACAGCTAATTCCAGGACGGCTTCTGTGAACTTGAAAGCTGGCCCGATGATCAGACGACGACGATAGGGTCGTAAAAAATTGATAACTGCATTGATACCCATGCCTTCAATTATACATAAGCGCCACTGATTTTATCGTCAGCTACCATATCGATAATATTATTTGGCTTTTTGCAGAGATCTGTTAAGATAAGCTTGTTCTTTTGCATAAGTGTAATAGCATCATTTGTAAGGAGAGACTATGTACACGATGCATGATGTTGTTTGTCCAACGAATGAAACTGAACTATCAGCGTTGGCAAAAAAACGGTCCAGTACCATTCTCGGTGGCTTGATGTGGCTCAAATTAGGACGTGGCACCATCAGGCAAGGAATCGATCTCAAAGAACTACATTGGGACGCCATAACTGCAGATGAGGAAAAGATCACGATCGGAGCTATGGCGAGTCTACGTGACCTCGAACAGAACTACGATCTTCATCGGCTGACTGGTGGAGTCGTCGCCCAAGCTATGCGTGACATTGTCGGGCCCGCCTTCCGCAACGGAGCTTCTGTAGGTGGTAGCGTCGCTCTGCGCGCCGGATTCTCAGACATCTACACACTGTTCTGTGCCCTAGATGCCAGCGTATTGTTGCTCGATCAAGAACCCCAAAAATTAAGCGAATTCGCCACAGCCAAACGCGAACGTTGCGTGGTGAAGGGTTTGTCTGTCCCCATTCGAGAACAACGAGTCATCTACCGTTGTCAACGAGCTGAAGCTGGTGATCTGCCCTTGCTTAACTTATGTTTGGTAGAACACGGACATAAACTCACCCTCACCTGTGGAGCACGTCCTAGTATCGCCTATCAGATAACCTTGAATGATACTGATATCGAAGCTTGGCGTTCAGCGAGCAGCCGTGAACAAAGACTAGAAGCCCTCGCCTCTCTCGCTGATCAATTCACTTGGGCAGATAATCTGCGTGCTTCAGCCGAGTATCGTCGACAACTTTTCACTGTCATGCTCGACGATGCCCTCAATGAATATGAGAGGAGATAGAACGTGATCCCAGTTAAATTAACTCTCAACCATATCACTTACGAAGATTTTATCCGACCCGATGAAATGCTCATCGATTTTGTGCGTAGACACGGATATAAGAGCGTCAAACGCGGCTGTGACACTTCTAATTGCGGTGCTTGTTCTGTCTTAGTTGACGGCAAGCTAGTGCTCGCCTGTTCAACTCCAACTTATCGCTGTGCTGGCAAAAACGTAGAGACACTGGAAAATCTACTCGAGATCACCACTGCTCTACGCCATGAACTCGCCAATCAAGGTGCTGATCAATGTGGCTTTTGCAATCCAGGCATCTTGGTAGCTACAGCATCTCTCTTGCGAGAATTAGAAGCAGATCCGCGTCCAGAAATGCTCACCCTCGAATACGTCAATAACTACCTGCTCGGCAACCTCTGTCGCTGTACCGGCTATGTATCTCAATCACGCGGTATTCTCAGAGTTTTGGAGCAACGTTACCAAGAGCTGATCAAAGACGGAGGAAGAGCATGAGCGATTTTAACAAAGCCATACCCAAAACAGATTCTGCTGCCATTCTCAGCGGTAAGCCCATCTACACTGATGACCTAGCTCCTGATAATTGTTTGATCGTAAAATTGCTGCGTTCTCCACATGCCTTTGCTGAAGTCATAGCAGTGGACAAGGAACGAGCACTCAAAGTGCCTGGCATTATCGGCATCTACAGCCATGAAGATACACCGGAGACACGCTTCAACATCGCAGGTCAGACTTTCCCCAGGCCATCACCTAATGACCGACGCATACTAGACCGCTGGGCGCGTTTCGTCGGTGATCCCGTGGCTATAGTAGCTGGTGTCGATGAAGTAGCAGTCGATAAAGCTCTGCAGTTACTCAAAGTTGAATACCGTGTACTCGAGCACGTTCTCGAACCTGAAGATGCTCTGGATAATCCCATACTCATTCATCCAGAAGAAGATTGGAACGCAGATGTCGACATGGGCTACGATGTCAAACGCAATCTAGTAGCTCATGGAGACAAAACTTTTGGCGATCTAAAAGGTGTTTTCAATAGTTGCGATCACGTCATCGAGCGTGAATACAAGACCATCGCCAATCATCAACAGATGATGGAGACCTTCCGTGCAGCCACATGGTTAGATGAAAAAGGCCATCTCACTTGTCTGAGTTCCACTCAGATACCTTTCCATATCCGCCGTACTCTGGCCAGTGCACTAGGACTACCTCTACACCAGGTGCGTGTTATCAAACCACGTATAGGTGGCGGCTTTGGTGCTAAGCAAACAGGTGTCTGCGAGATGTACCCCGCCTTTGTCACCCATATGACGGGAAGACCTGCCAAAATTATCTTCTCACGCACTGAGACCACCATCGCTGGTTCACCTCGCCACCCCATGCATATACGCGTCAAACTCGGAGCTATGCGAGATGGTACTATCCGTGCCATCGAGATATACACCCTCTCTAACACCGGTGCTTACGGTGAACATGGACCGACAACAGTGGGCTTGTCAGGCGATAAGACCATACCTTTATACGGTAAGCAAGAAGCCTATCGCTTCAGCTTCGATGTGGTCTACACCAATCGCTGTCCCAATGGAGCCTATCGCGGTTATGGTGCTACTCAAGGTACTTTTGCACTGGAAAGTTGTGTGGACGAACTAGCTCACGAACTGGGCATAGATCCGCTGACTCTACGTCAAATCAATGCTGTGGAACAAGGTCAATGGCTACACACTTTGAATGAACCAAATAGTAGCTGCGTACTAGATCAGTTATTGGCATCGGCTCGAGAGAAAATCGGCTGGGATGAGATCTACCCCTGTCGTACCCTACCTAATGGACATATCGAAGCTGTCGGCTGTGCCATGACACTGCAAGGTTCAGGCATCTCCAACGTCGACACTGCTTCGGCTCGTATCATGCTCGAAGACGGCGGCAATTTCCGTCTCTTGATCGGATCGACGGATATGGGAACAGGCAGCGATACCTCTTTGGCTCAGATCGCTTCGGAGGTTCTGCAGACCACTTGTGATCGCATCGCTGTTCAAGGTGTCGATACAGATGTATCTCCCTACGATCCAGGCAGTTACGCTTCTTCCACCGCTTATACTACAGGTAACGCAGTCAAGCTCAGCGCCGAGAAACTATTACAACGCATGAAAGAGGAAGTAGCTGAACATTTCAGCAAAGGAAGCTGCGAACAAGCTTTTGATGGCGAACTGACCGTCGATAGCAACCGCTCTTGTACCATCGGTCAAGAACACGGGCTCTCTGCTGAAGACATTTCCTACGATGGCGAAAAATTTACTACACCTGCTGGTGACAGTTTGACTCTACAGGAATTGGCCACACGTTCACTCTGCGGTGATCGTGAACGTCTGATCGTCGAAGCTAGCTGGGGCGGTGAGTATTCACCACCTCCCTTCATGGTGGGATGTGCCAAAATCGATCTGGATCCCGCTACTGGCATAGTCGAAGTCGTCGACTATGTCGGCGAAGTAGATTGTGGTACCATCATCAATCCAAATCTGGTGAGGGTGCAAGCTGAAGGTGGTGTTCTACAAGGCATAGGTATGGCACTGTACGAAGATACTAGTTTTAGCAAGTCGGGTAAGATGCTGCAAAATTCCTTCTTGCAGTACAAAATACCTACTCGCCGTGCCTGTCCCAACATCAGAATCGATTTTATATCCAGCTATGAACCGACTGGACCTTTCGGTGTCAAGAGCATCGGCGAAGTTGTGATCAATACTCCTTCACCGGCCATAGCTAATGCTCTGCATAATGCTGGTGTAAGAGTACGTGATCTGCCTCTCTCGTCAGAAAAGATTTGGCAGAAATTACAGGAACAAAAATAATAGCGAAAAATGCTCAATAAAAAAGAGAGCCCCGCGGGGCTCTCTTCAGTTTATCAACCTAGTTTATTGAAGAGCTCATAACAGCCGACACGCTGTGCTGGATCAGAACTCAAGGCTATACGCAGTGCTCCGAGTTCCTCGACTGTGCAATGCTCTAAGAAGGCTAATTGTACACCGTGCTGTACACTGCTGACACTTTCACCGCAGAGAATAGCGATAGCAACTTTGGCTAAGCTGTAAATGTCGCTGTTCACATCGAACACACCCTTCAAAACTTCTGGTGCACTGTAAAAAGGATTTACACCCAAGGACTCATATTGCTTATCACAATACTTAGCCTGTTCCCAATCGATGAAGAAAATTTGACCGTTGTCCGCTCGGCGAATGTGTTCAGGTTTAATGTCGCCGTGTACCACCGGTCTGCCGACACGCTCGCTGATCTCATGTTGTAGAGTTCGATACTCTGATACAATCTCGCTGATTAACTGCCAACGCTCTTTGCGTTCCAAACCTTTAGAGAATTCGATAATGCTGCTACCTTTGCGGTACTCGAAGCAATAGCCCAACTTCGAATCTGGCAACTTGATCTTCCCATAGTAGAGTGGCATTGCCGGAAAATAAAAATCCTCCAGCTTCTGCCAGATAGCAGGCTCACTGATACGTGTCTCAGTCTTGATAATTACAGGGTGTCTACGTTTAGACGACAGGGCTACATAAGTATAGTCGTTGACTTTCTCAAAACCTTCGTAAAGCAAGTGAAACTCTCCTTTCTTCTGATAGGATAGCAAAGGATGGCTCAGAGTTGCCTGAATTATGACAATATTACGAAACTATGTCTAGGCGGATATATCCTCAGGTTCATCATTTTCTCCGCTGTCAGTCTCTTCACCGCCATCAGAGCCACCTGATCCTCCCGATATCTCGCTTTGTATATCCATCTCCTCTGTAACAGCATCTATCGCTGTATCTTCTCCATCTTCATCAGCTACTTCGATGTATTGTGGTTGTTTTTCGCCGCGTACCACTGCACCATCGATCACCACTTCGCAGACAGTATCTCGCGAAGGCACATCATACATGATGTCGACCATAATCTGTTCTAAAACCGTACGCAAGCCTCTGGCACCTGTCTTGAGAGCTAAGGCCTTCTCCGCAATGGCTTCGATCGCATCTTCTGTCAATGTCAAGGTGACGCCGTCATAGGCTAACAATTTGCGATACTGTTTGACCAAAGCATTTTTCGGTTCTGATAGTATCTTGATCAGAGCCTCACGATCTAGACCACTCAAGGGTACTACCATGGGGACGCGGCCGATAAATTCGGGGATGAGACCGAATTTGAGCAGATCTTCTGGCATGACCTTGCTGAAGATCTCGCCTTGTTTAGAGGCATCATAGCCATAGATCTGCGATCCGAAACCGATGGATTTGTTGTCTAGTCGACGGCCTATCACCTTCTCTAAACCATCGAAAGCACCTCCTAAAATAAAGAGGATGTGCGTAGTATCGATCTGGATAAAATCTTGATGTGGGTGTTTGCGTCCTCCTTGCGGCGGCACATTGGCGACTGTACTCTCGAGAATTTTAAGCAATGCCTGTTGTACGCCTTCACCGCTGACATCACGAGTGATCGACGGATTGTCGGCACGACGAGTAATCTTATCGATCTCATCGATGTAGATAATACCTTGCTCGGCACGCTCGATATCGTAATCGGCATTTTGGATCAGACGCAGAAGAATATTTTCGACATCCTCACCGACATAACCTGCTTCTGTCAGAGCTGTGGCATCGGCGATAGCAAATGGTACGTCTAGCATGCGTGCCAAACTCTGGGCTAATAAGGTCTTGCCTGAACCAGTGGGACCGATCAGCAAGATATTACTCTTAGATAATTCAACATCTTCGTACAGATCTTCTTCTGGTTCGACAATGCGTTTGTAGTGATTGTAGACAGCTACTGCCAGAGCACGCTTGGCTTCATCTTGACCTATCACATATTCATCTAATTTCTGATGAATCTCCGCCGGTGTCAGCAGGTTGATTGTGTCGTGGTCGTGATCGTGGTCGTGCTCTGCTTCCTTCTTTGAGTTGTCAGGATCAGACTTGAGTAGATTGACACAGAGTTTGATGCACTCATTGCAGATGAAAACACCTGGACCAGCTATCAAACGATCGACTTCACTGTCTAACTTGCCACAGAAGGAACAGTGTAGAAGTGGTCGATCGCCGTTGCTATTGGAATTGTTGTTATTGATTGACATCTATTCACGACGCTCCATAATCTTGTCGATAACGCCATACTTAAGTGCTTCTTCTGCATCCATCCAATGGTCGCGTTCTGTATCTCGCTCGATATCCTTGAGATCGCGATTGCAGCACTCTGCTAGTATCTCATTGAGTCGTTTGCGCATCTTGATGATGTGCTCCGCATTGATCAGAATATCTGAAGCTTGTCCTTGAGCTCCACCTGAGGGTTGGTGGATCATAACTTCGGCATTGGGCAGACAGAATCGCTTACCTGGTGTTCCTGCAGCTAATAGCACAGCTCCCATGCTGGCAGCCATACCCATGCAGATAGTCTGCACATCGCACTTGATATATTTCATGGTGTCATAGATCATCAAGCCAGATGAAACTTCGCCACCAGGACTATTGATATAGAATTGTATGTCTTTTTCGGGATCTTCGGCTTCGAGGAACAATAACTGCGCTGTCACAACTTGAGCACTAGCTGAATTAACTTCACTGCTCAGGATGATGATACGTTCCTTGAGCAGACGCGAAAAAATATCGTAAGATCTCTCGCCGCGATTTGTTTGTTCCACAACCATCGGTACTAAATTGTTATAAATCATGTTTACCTCGTTCCTTATATCAACTTAAACAAAGCGGGCGCAAAATGCCACCCGCTAAGTTAAAACATCTTTTTGATAATTACTCGTGGTGACATCCACAATCGCATTTGTCTTGAGGTTTTTCTTCCTCACAACCACATTCTTCACAAACTTCTTCATCAGCTTTCTTGCTGGTTTTCTTAGTAGTTTTCTTAGCGGTGGTCTTCTTCGTTGTCTTCTTGGTAGTCTTCTTGGTCTTGGTCTTCTTCTCAGACTCTTCTTGCTCCTGTGGCTCAGGTCTGACATCAGTTTTCACTGCAGCGTCCTTGACCAAAGAACTTACCTTTTTACGGATAATATCGTGTTTAAGATAGCCGCGAATAGCCTCTGTATCGTATGTCTCCTTGATCTCGGCCAAATCGCGCTTAAAATCCTTGGCCATCTGTTCGAATTGTTCTTCGTAGTCAGCATCAGTGACTTCGATTTTTTCTTGCTCTGCAATCTTCTCGATCACCAACTCAGAGCGGACACGATAGACTGCAGGATCATGTAAAGTCATCTTGAAGCTGTTGATATCCATATTCAAATATTGCAGATATTGTTCGAGCGGTAGACCCATAGATTGCATGCGTCGTCTCTGCTCTTCGACCATCTGATTCATCTCCGAGTCAATCACGACTTCGGGGATATCGATCTCTGCATTGTCGACAGCCTGACGTAAAGCATTCTCAGTGAATTCTGCGTCGCTGCGTTTCTCTGCTTCTTCAGTCAGATTCTTTTTCAATTGTTCACGATATTCAGCTACGGTGTCACAATCCTCGCTGATATCCTTGATGAATTCATCGTCCAGTTCAGGCAATTCGCGAACTTCGATGCCGTTGATTTTAGTGGTGAAAACAGCATCTTTGCCAGCCAGATCTTCAGCGTGGTACTCAGTCGGGAAAGTGACTTTGACTTCCACTTCCTCGCCGACGCTGTGACCGATCAATTGATCTTCAAAACCAGGGATAAAGGTATTTGAGCCGATGGTCAGATCATAATTGCTACCTGTACCGCCTTCAAAAGCCACATCATCGACTTTTCCACAATAATCGATATTGACTATGTCGTCCTTCTGAACCGGGCGATCGACGGAGACCATGCGAGATAGTTTTTTGCGTTCATTCTCTAAGCGGTTGTCGATCTCTTCGTCCTTGACTTCGACAGGGGGACAATAAGCTGTGACACCCTTGTATTCACCGAGCTTGACTTCAGGTTTGCGAGCGAACTCAGCAGTGAAGGTAACGCCTTTGTCCATACCGATGGAGATGATGTCGACCTTAGGGGTTGAATAAGGCTCTTCTCCTTGCTCCTTGAGGGCGTCACTGTAAGCTTGTTGTGATACCAAATCAAAAGCACGTTCATAGAGCACGCTCTCGCCGTAGTGATTGATCACTAATTGCATAGGAGCTTTGCCCTTGCGGAAACCAGGGATATTAAAGCTCTTCTTGGTCTGTTCGTAGGCTTTCTTCATAGCAGCTTGTAAATCCTCTGCTGATACTTCTACTGTCAACAGAACCATATTCTTATCTAAAACTTCAATTTTGGAAGACATTCTCTTAACTCCTTCGATATTTGTACTCTGTTTGTACGCCGAAAAATTGTAGCAAAATCAAGCTAAATAAACAAGCCAAAAGCAAGTAAAACCACTGCTCCTAAGGCGATGCGATAAGCTCCGAACGGCTTGAAATTATGGCGTTTGATATAACGCATCAGCATGCCTACCACATAGTAAGACACTAGGAAAGAAACAACCATGCCCATCAAGAGAACCATAACCTCTAAAAACTGCATGTGCAGATTCATCTTCACTAATTTGAGTAAAGAAGCACCGAACATCACGGGTATGGCGAGAAAGAAGGTAAATTCAGCTGCGACCGCTCTGCTCATACCGATGATGATGCCGCCGAGGATGGTCGCTCCTGAACGAGATGTACCCGGGAAAACTGCTGCCATCAGCTGGAATAGACCGATGATGAACGCCATATTCCAAGTTATGCCTGATAGGTCTGTGACCGTCGGTGCAGAATTGCCCAGAGTGTTCTCGACCAAGAAAAAAGCGATGCCTACCAGAATTAACATGACGCTGACCGTAAGATAATTGTAGAATAACGCATCGATCTGATCATCGAACAATACTCCGACTACAGCAGCTGGCAGACAGGCGAAGATAATCTTCAACCACAGAGTTATCGTCTGCGGATGATAGGTGATGATTTTACCCCGCTCAGTATTCAAACGGCGGAAGGGCCAAATTTTCGACCAGTACATCAACACTATGGCGAGTATGGCGCCTAGTTGAATAACTACTCGAAACATCTCGACAAATTCTGGCGAAAGATTGAACGGCAAGATACGTTCTAACAAAATCAAATGACCCGTACTACTGACTGGTAGCCATTCGGTGATACCCTCTATGATGCCGTAAATGATGGCCTTGATTACTTCTATCCATTCCATGACTTATCCCTCGTTAAATTAATTGCTTTGTTATCTATTATATAGGTCAATTGCGATGAAAAAGCGCAAAACATGCTAGGCCACATAGGCCACCTAAACTATTGAGTATGAGGTCATCGACATCGAATACGCCCCAACCAGTCAACAACTGTATCCCTTCTACCGTCAAGGTAGTCACCAGCGTAAGCAAAAAACCGCCGACAAAGTAACTACGACCTCTGCGCGCTAATCCATACAGGATGCCGATGGGCATAAAGGCCACAATGTTACCTAACAAATTGGCGATACTGGGCAGTACCATCTGAGGTTGCGACAGAGCGGAAAAGAACAGCTTAATAGTGAAAAAAGGCTGCAAATTGATTTTTACTGCACTGGTATCTTCTAGCAAGAGCAACTCAGTGAGGGTCGGATTCACTTGGTCAGGTACATCGAAAGCAAAATTCTTGGTCAAGAGAAAGAGCACTAGGACCACTATGTAAATCAACAATAGCAAGCCCCAGAAAGCCGACCGATAATGATCAGCAGTCTTTCTAGAAGGCATCAGAAACACCCGCTACAGCCATCACAGCCACCACCACAACAACCACCAGCATTGGCAGCATTCATCTGAGCTAGAGCTTTTTGCATTATAGCTTCACGCTGCACATTGACCGGCAAAAGGGAGATCCCGAGGAAATTCTCCAACTCTTCCTTGGTAGGGAATCTACCGTAAACTAAGACCTCGCCCTCGCTGACAGTGATGGGCAGAGCATCATCTCCTTCACTGCTAAGCAAGTCATCGACAACACTTTCCTGCAAAAAAGCCATGGGATTATTTTGGAAGGTGATCAACTGCAATTTAGCGTCCTCTGAACGAGCCATGCGCGCATAACCTGCCATCTCCAAAATCTCTCGATCAGCTTCAGGATCAAAATCAAAACTATTTAAGTTTAAAAAAATTTGTACTTGTTTCATAAATCTATTATTTTGCGGCGACTGTCACTATCATACGAAGTTTTATAGATAAAAGCTATCAGCTGCGGTAAGTGTAACCGAGCGCGCAGCTGATAGATATGTTACTTCTGAGTTAGCTAAATATGATCAGACTAGCCATGTAGCATGGTGATAATTGCTACTAAGGTTCCTGTTATACCCTCACCACCGAGCATGCCAGCTGCGATCAATTGACCATTTTCTGAGGCGTGCTGTCTGTGTTTCTTCTCGATCAAACAATTGATTACACCACCGATAAATACGGCTGTGGCCATCGGGATACCTAAGAGCATGCCGATACCGATGATCATTGAAGGAATCTTAAAGAGGAAGAGCACACAACCAATCAACGCAGCAACGCTGAAGACTTTGAGATCTCCAACTCCATTCAGCAATGAAGATACCGTATGAGCTTGTACAGCTGACAGACCTGTTTCACCACCGACACCACCGTACTGATAGATGACTGCGAACAATGCTACTACCGCGACAAAAGCGCCGACGATACCACCGACCAATTCAGAGATCAACTGCGAATTCGGATCAGTACGAATAATTTTGCCGGCTTGATAATCATTCATCAAATCACCGGCATAGCCACAGGCGACCGCTACTAGAGCAGTGACTAAGAACGCCTGATAGCCAGAAATATCAAAGAAGATCGACAGGGTCAACAAGACAATTATGCCGAATATCTCCATCGGGTTGACTCCGGTCTGACCTGTGATAGTAGCAGACATGGCAGTGGCGAATACTACACCCAGACAGATGGCGATGGTCAGAGGCAACGATAGACCCGCTGCTATCGAACTAGCTACAGCTAAGAAGATCAAGATGGTTTTGACAGAGAGATGGCTGTACCATTCACCGTAATTGAGTCCATCCTCCTCTTCAGTCTTTGCTGCCTTTCGCCAATTTTTCAGCGTGAAGATAAAGCTGATGATAATACCGATACCTCCACCAACCATCAAGCCGATGGCTGCAGTGAAATTAAAAGCACTGGCGGCTTCAGGGCTCGCGAAGACTTGCATCTGTACTAGAAAAGTGTTGATCAACCAATTCGCGAGGATGGCTCCTGTAAACCAGAGGCTGGCGGGCAAAAAGCCGATAAGGTAACCGATTGATAAACCCATGGGTGAAAACTCTAAGCCGATAGCATAGCCCGAAATATTAGCAACGAGTCGCTCAGGTAAAATTTTGGGCAGACCAACAGCGGCTATACCGTCACGCAACAAAGTGAATAGAGAGCTCAAACCTAAGGATACGAACATTGTGCGGCTGGAAGTTCCTCCCTCATCTGCAGCTTTGAGTATCTCTGCTGCAGCTGTTCCGATGGGATAGGCGAGATTGAGACGACGCAGATAAAACTTGCGGATCGACCAGCAGAGCACTGTGCCTAACAGTGTGCCTGCGAGCGTCACGCCGAGAATACCAGGTAGTTTGGGCAAAATCCAATCACGTAAACTGCCTGTAGCAGCACTATATGGTTCATAGATGCCTGCTATCCATAAACCTGGCAGGGTAAAGGCCACACCACCAGCGATCATAGCACCAGCAGACATACCCGTTTTGGCGATATTTATCTCATGGATATTGGTTCTACCTAGAACTTTGAGAATAGCTAAGCTCAACACGGCGATAAAAACTGTCGGCCAAGGTAGAGCACTGATCCTGAGAGCTACATACATAGAGCTCGCAGTGATCACCATAGAGCCCAAGGCACTGAGCAACAGAGCTCGCCAGGTAAGTCCTGGAAAACTCTTGATTTGTCCTCTTAATAGCGTATTTCCATCTGCACTTGTATTCACTTTGTGACCTCCTAGAATTCAATCAAACTAGATCATATTACATCAGCAAGCAGCTTCGACCAAGGGTTGAGATCACAAAAATACTCCAAAGTCGACAATTCACCCTATTTACAACTATTTTCACTGAGAAAAATCTCTTATTTATTTGATACCAAAACTATTTTTCTGTAGAATATTCAAGGATTGTATATAGGCCAAAAGCCCGTATACACAAGTAACGCAAAAATTTAGTTGTACATAACAGGAGGCAAAATATGGCAATTAAAGTCGGTATTAACGGTTTTGGCCGTATCGGACGTATGGTATTCCAAGCCATCTACGGCAAAGGTTTACTCGGCAAAGAAATCGAAGTTGTCGCAGTCGCTGATGTCAGCACCGATGCTAAGTATTTCGCTTATCAGATGAAATACGATTCAGTACAAGGTAAATTCCCTGGCACCATCACCACTGAGAAGAGTGAAGGCGCCGAGAACGACGACATCTTAGTCATCGATGGCAAACATAAGATCCACTGCGTGATGGCAGAGCGCAATCCTGCTGATCTGCCTTGGGGCAAGTACGGTGTCGAGTACGTCGTAGAATCAACTGGTCTGTTCACTCACTCCGACAAAGCCAAAGGTCACCTCGAAGCTGGTGCCAAAAAGGTCTTGATCTCTGCTCCTGGTAAGGGCGAAGTCAAGTTGATCGTCATGGGCGTCAACGACGATGAGTATGAAGCCGACAAGCACAACATCGTCTCCAACGCTTCTTGCACCACCAACTGCTTAGCTCCGCTGGTACACGTTCTGTTAAAAGAAGGCATCGGTATCGAAAAAGGTCTGATGACCACCGTCCATGCTTACACCGCTACCCAAAAGGTCGTAGACGGTCCTTCCAACAAAGACTGGCGTGGCGGTCGTGCTGCTGCTATCAACATCATCCCTTCAACCACTGGTGCTGCTAAAGCAGTCGGCCAAGTTTTACCTGAAGTTGATGGCATCATGACTGGTATGAGCTTCCGCGTTCCTACCGCTACTGGTTCAGCAGTCGACCTGACCTTCACCGCAAAACGTGACACTTCGATCGAAGAGATCGACGGTCTTATGAAGAAAGCTTCTGAGACCTATCTCAAAGGCATCTTAGGTTATACCGACGAGCCACTGGTCTCCACCGATATCGTCCACGATGAGCATTCATCCATCTACGATTCACAAGCTACTCTCGACAACAACCTCAAGGGTGAGAAACGCTTCTTCAAACTCGTATCTTGGTATGACAATGAGTGGGGATATTCAAACCGTACCGTCGAACTCTTGCTGCACATGGCCAAAAAAGATGGTACACTATAGAAAAGATTTCTCATCTAAAGTATCAAAAAAAGAGCTGTCCCTCGGGATAGCTCTTTTTACATCTAACATGTGGTCGCGTCCTTCACAGATTATACTTGAGAAGTTTTGCTCAGCTATTTACGTCGACGCTCTTGAAGCTCCTCTCTGATGATCCAATAGGCGAGCCCAACACCTGCTAGAGCCAAGACTGTCCCCATAATCCAAAGCAAAGTGACATTTTCGCTCTCCACAGGTTCTCCCTTAATTAGAGGCCAGAGAATTTTGTAGCCATAATACAAGATCATCAATGTACCTAGTTTGGTGATGATCGATGGCTTCATTTTGTTGCTAGCTGGCTGCTCTTCGATTTCAAGTGTAGGATCATTCTTTTCTGCTGTGGCAGTTACGATCTCTTCGGCAGTATTAACTTCTTGCTCTTCTTGAATCTCTTCTATATTGAACCCAGTTGACATAGTGTACCTCATCAATTTTTGTCTCTATAGTAGCTCAGCACTCAAGGCAGCTCAAATTGTCTGTTCAGATCAAGAGACCAGATTAGCTTTTCCTTGACTGACAGGTGATTCATCGCCTGCAGTGCTTTCGCATACTCATTTAATTGCAGCTGATATCTCTGCTGCAGCTCAGCTGCTGGATCGCTGAATTTCCTCAGATAATCGGATTTGAAATCCACCAACACCAACTCCCCACCCTCTATGAACCAGAGGTCGATAATTCCTTGGATCAAGGTTCCAGCTTCACGATCATACATCACCGCAAAAGGAGATTCACGGAAGACGACATCCGCTCTGCGTACACGTTTCGCCAAATCAGAGAGTAAATAGGCGCTCAGAGCGGGATAGGCCTGCTCTGCTAACTCCCTGTCATTGGGAGCTAATTGCTGTGCTTCGATCATCGCTTGTAAGTGTTCCAAATAACATCTGTGGCGATCGTCCTCGCCCACACCGTCGAAGAGATCTAAAGGTATGTACTGTATCAAGCTGTGCAAGAAGCTGCCGTATG
Source organism: Bacillota bacterium (assembly GCA_023388605.1). GTDB lineage: Bacteria > Bacillota > Clostridia > Saccharofermentanales > DTU023 > JAEWER01. The sequence goes on along the minus strand of JAEWFX010000004.1, from coordinate 8,283 downwards.
CCGCACCTCTGCTACGATCTGCTGCAATGTCTTCTATCTTGTGTAAAGACAAGTTGATTTCATGTACAGATGCACCCGCTTCACTCTGTTCTTCATCTGCTGATGCTACGCGATCACTTTGACGTTTGAGCTCAGTCACAGTGATTTTGTTGGCGTGATCAACTCGACCGTATTCCAGATCTTGCCAGTATCGCTCATAGCTTTTGTCGGTAGGCACCAGGTGATTTCCCAGAGCTAGATCCATCTGGTCCGCTACTTCTCGCTCAGAAAAATAATCGCTGTGACAGAGATTAAATTTTAGGAATTCATTATCAAAACTCAGCCAATTTTCATCCTCAACTATGCGTGAAAAACCATTTTTTATCTCTGCACTATGCTCTGTACCTGAAAGGTAATTGAGAAAGTAGGCAAAATATCCACGGTATTGGTCTAATGAACGATCTGATTTTTCGAAGAGATTTGTAGTTTTGCTGATTTTTTGGCTGGCAAAAATACGCAGCTCACGTTTAGCGCGAGTCAGAGCGACATATAGGACTCGCAGACGCTCCGCTTGCTCTTTGTTCTGCTGCAAGAGCTGGTGTTCTCGATAGAAAGGTGATTCGAAAATCTGAATCTCTTGGAAATGTGGTTCATGAGTAAATTGAGGATCTCGCCTGTAAAGAATAGATTTAGCGGTTATAGTCTCGGTGAGACCACTCTGCCGCGAACGCTCTCCACCCTCGCCGATACAGAGGAAATCTCGCTTCATCGGTCTATTTTGCTTGTTCAGATCGACTAGGAAGACATAGTCAGCTTCTAGACCTTTGGCAGCGTGTATGGTCATAATCCTGACCACATCTTCCTCCGGTGACGAGACTGTGATGTAATCCTTTTCCTGCAATCCATGGGCAAAAAAGTTTTCCAGATAGACTACATATTCGTTGATACTGGCATGATATTGTTGATCGTAGGCCAGAAGGTGTTGGCGAAATAACTGTAAATTGCTCAACTTACGGTCGGCATTGGGCAATAAGGCGAGGTAGTCACGATAGCCCGAGCGCAAGAGAAATTGCTCGAAAAATTGAGCGAGACTCTGTTGCTGCAGTTGCTCACGACAATGCTTGATGAAACTATAGAAAGCGAGCAGCTTGCCTACAGGCACCTTTTGTTCCTGCCAGCTGGCGATCTTATCAGCGTCAGTCTCTTCTACGATATTTAACACCTTCTGATAAAAGAAATCAGCTTTGGAACTATCTGCTATCGCTTGTAATTCTTGCTCGGAAAAGGGAGAAATATCAGGTAGATCAGACTGTGCAGGTTCCAGCTCGCTACGTGGCAAATCCACCGCCCGCTGATACCACAATTCGCTGCGCATCACTGTAGCCAGTGGTATGTCTTGGCAAAAATTGTCTAGCAGACGGAAAAAATCAATACATAATCTGACTTCTCTGGCATCGAAAATACTCTGTTCACGACCAAAAATACAAGGTATGCCACAATCCTCCAACTCCTCAGCATAGTGGCGACACATATCGTTGGTCGGAGCTAAAACCATGAAATCGCTGTAGTGAAGAGTCTCTCCTCGTTCTTTGGCTTCGTCTAAAATCGCTTGTATTTGCAGGGCGCAGGCTTTAGCTTCATAGACATAGCCCGCTTGTTCCTGCGTATGCATCACCAACGTCAATTGTGGTTTAGGCAAAACTACGTCTTCAGAATATTTTCGTCCGCAAATCAGCTTATGCTCATCGTTGTACTCGATATCAGCATTCTCCTCATGCATCATCTTGGCGAAGAAATCGTTGACAAAATCGACGATGGGTTTATCACAGCGAAAATTAGTGCGGAAAGGCTGGCGATAACCTTCAGATACCTCAGCTTCATTGGCATATGATCCGTGGACATCTCCACTCTCCGACTGCTCCGTGGTGCTCAGCAAAGTATAGGTATGATTTTTCTGATTGAACAACTCTGGATTGGCATAACGGAAACGATAGATGCTCTGTTTGACATCACCTACCATGAAGACATTGTTGTCAGCAAAGCGAGAGATAATACTCTCCTGTACATTGTTGGTATCTTGATACTCATCTATATATATTTCACGATATCGTTCACGTAGAGCTGCCGCCACCTTGTCATTTTCGAGAATAGCTAGAGCATAATGTTGCATATCATCGAAATCGATTGAATTATTCTCTAGTTTGTGTTCCTGATAGACTTGATCGACAGTGAGAGCGAGTGCAAAAAAACTGCGTAAAACAGCACTACTATTCTCGATCGCTCGCTTCTGATCTGCTGCAGATATCTTAGTGATCAAGGGACTTCTATGCTCTATCTGGTAGCGTTCATAATGAGTCTCAGTGATCTTCTGAAAACAAGCGATGAAAGGGCTTATACCAGAGCCATAGAGGTCGATGAATTCTGTCTTGTCTAGATCCTTACTCGGACGAAAAGTCAGATTCTTGCGGATCTTAGGACGCATTTCCCAGAGTTCATCCCAAGTAGGTTCGGTTAGATTGGAGATCTCGATAATGCTCTGTTTGATCGAAGGCCAATTCTCGATAAACTGCTCGACTTCCTTAGATGATTTAGCTGCTGAGCCAAAGATCTTGTCGTGATAAAAAGCACAGTTCTCTATCTCGCTGACAAAATCTCTGGATCGCTTAGCGATGTCCACAACTTGCTGACAAATGGATTTAATCGATGGCTGGGCTTCAAAATCAGCACATGCAGCAAAATCAGCTAGGGATGACCTAGCAAAATCACGGTAGTGACCCAAAGAGCGTAAGCGACCTAAGAGCATGCGAATCTTCTCTCTTAATTTACGATCATCACGGGTATCTGCGAGCACAGAAGTCATCAAGGTAAAAATTTCATATATCTCCGAACGATCTGCTGCCGTGAGTTCGTACGACGGATTTTGATCGACCAGACTATACCAATTAGCTAAGAACACCGAAAAACGATCGCTGTCTGCTACTTCAGAAAAATCGATCGCTCGGAGCTCGGCAGATTTACTCCACTCTGCCATAGTGACGTAGATGGAATCTAAAACTTCTTCGATACTATCCGACAACAAAAGCGATGCTGCTGTCTGCTCCATGACACCGAAGCCGACATCCAATAAGGGCTTGCCCTCTTCATCCTGTAGGGTGTTGAGGTAGTCATTCAATAAGTTTTTACAGAAACTGTGGATGGTAGTGATCTGGATACTGGGCAAAGCAAGCTGTAATTGCAGCAGACGTTCTTTGCGTTCAAAGTCGTCAGCTCTGCACATACGCAATGCTTTTTGGACAGTCTGCTCAAACTTATCGCGCATGCTCTTAGCTGCTTTGTCTGTAAAAGTAGTGATCAATAGCTGGTGGGGCTCTAATCCTTCTGCCTCTGATAGCAGACGTCTGATAATACGCTCAGTCAGAGTAGAGGTCTTGCCCGTTCCAGCTGAAGCAGAGATCAATAGATTATGACTACCCAGATGTGCGTAGTCGATAGCTGCTTGTTGTTCAGCTGTATACTTGACTTCACTCATCGATCTTCCTTCTGGACAGAGAAAAACTCTCGGTAGGATTTGGGCATGCGCATTCTCTGACGCTTATAATTATTCTTTTCCATACGGCACAAATTGACATAACTGCAAAAGCGACAGGGCGATTGCTTCCATTCAGCTTTACCTACAGTCGCTGGTAAAGGTGATATATCACCCTTATGTATTTCACTCAGAGTGCAGAGAAAACGTAGCATACTGATCTCTGGCAACTGTTCAGGAGCGATCTGACAATAACGCTCACGTAGATTTTCTTCTCTGTTGATATCAGCGTCCAATGATTCCAGACCCTTGACATTGAAATAGGCTAGATCTGTGAGATTTTCCTTGTCTTTTCTCAACAGATAGGCATAGACATATAGTTGTAGATCCAGTCCATGTTCCACCGCCTCTAAGTCAAACTCTTTGCGACCGGTCTTGTAATCGATAATACGTCTATCTTCGCTAAACGCATCGATGCGGTCGATGACACCACAAACTCTAATTTTTTCTGGCGAACACTCTAACAGTTTTTCGAGTTGATCCGGGGCAATACCTAATGCATAGATACTGGATTCTAGATTCGCTAGTTCCTCCTGTACTGTAATCAGCTTATTGACACGTTGTTCAAGAGTTTGGGGCAAAAATACTTTGTCGTCTACCTCTGCTAAAAGACGATCTGTCTGCAAGGTCAAGTAGACAGCATCACGCACGCGTCTACCGAGATCGGCATCGATATTCGGGGTCGTAAAAGGTGATGGTCCGCTCTGAGCAGCGATCGCTTGCTTATAGAAATCATTTATGGCTTTTTCAGAAGACATCTCCTCATACCAAGCCTGATATATTTCAGCACTTTGTTTGCGGTAGCGTTCTCGCTCCTGTGGATTGAGCAGATCTCCTTGTAATTGGCTGTCTTTGCGTTGTTTCAGATCTTTGAACATCAGTTCTAACATCTTGTGAGCGACATTGCCTAGATCGTTGACTTGTGGTTGCCAGATTAGTCGCTTGCGCAGCTGGAGCGAACGCAGAGCAAAATACATGTAGGCACATTGGTTGTAGGTCTGGATCGCCGAAACACTGGTATTGTCTGTTTCCAAGGTGGGCAAAACCAAGATCGGATCTTTTTTGTCCAATACATCTAAGCTGGATTCATGACATGGTTGTAATTGCGACAGATAACGTTCAGCTATTGCACGGTGATGCCAGAGAGGGCTCGGAACTAAGGGATCGGTGATACTCTCCTGCTCTAGACACGGATGACTGCCAACAGCCTGATGGACAGCAGACAGATGACGCATAATGGGGGCGACTTCCTCATTGTCTAAACTATCCGAACAGATATAGACGCTGTCCTTTGGTCGACAGAGCAGCTGCGCGAGTAACCAGTTCTGACTGATGCCATGTCCTTCACTGACTCTGGGTAGATGCTTGCTGGTGATATGGTTGATCTCTACGATTTCTCGATCATTGAACATACCTGGATGTGCTGGCAGCGAGGGGAAAACTCCTGCACGTGCACCGACTATCAATAGTACTCGGCACGGATAATTTACCAGCTGACTGATCTTGCTGATGCGGATACGGTCGATGCCGAGCGGAATAGTAGAAAAATCCAGATTAGCTAGATATTCGTTGATCAGATCACAGACATCGGCTGTTTTCAACTCTTCATCAGGCATCAATTCAGGTAACGATTGCAGTATCTCTACTAGATAATTCCAGCCCGCAACTAGGGTTGCTGCCTGCTCCCTGGCGTCCACTTTATCTTCTTTGAGCAGATTCTCCTTTAGCAGCTCCAGCTGTTCATACCAACCGCTGGTCTGCAAGATGTCTAGCAAGGTGTGACAGATGACAACCAGACCTTCAGCTTCTCTTAGACGATCTGCCAAAGCTAATTGCTTGAGGATAATATCTGCTACTTGCGGTCGACATACCACTTCATCGTTGAGATCTGCTAAAAGTCGCTTAGACAGATATTTATTGCCATAAGCCAGCCATCTATTCTCTAAAAGATCGACATCTAGAGCACTTATCTCTGTAAACATACCGCTTCGTAAAAGGGCTACTAGATCTGAAGTGTGCTTGCTGCCACTGGCCAAGCGAGACCAAGCTTGAAAGAAACGAAAAAAGATCGCTTGTCGCTGTGCTGGACGAGATGAACTAAAGGCAGCGAGACCGTATTCCTGCAACACTGCCTGCAACATCGGCAGATATTGTTTTTCGTCTGTGAGAGCTATGGCGATGTCGCGCAGACGCAAGCTGGGATCATCGCTCAAAAGCTGTTTAATCTTACCTGCTACATAGGCGGCTTGACAGTAATTGTCTAGCGTACGCACCAACTTGATCTGCAATTCTGGAGTTTTAGATCTGCTCACTATGTCGTCGTCCGAAACTAGCTCTGCAATTGGTGGGGTTACAGAATGCAGAGTAGATTGAAAACTTGTAGCGTCTGAATTGACCAAGAAATCCGTCAATTGTCTGCGCAATGGTGTACGCCCATCGGCTAGTTGTATGACCTTTATATCCTCTGCAATGCTACGTAAGTTCTGTTCAGCCTTCAAGCCATTGGCATAGACCAAGAGGTTCTCTGGGCTCTTTTCTACTGGCGCATTCACTGTCACAGTCAAGCTTTCACATATACGCTCTAGTTCACCTAAAAGACGATACTCATCACCTGTGAAATCACGCTCTCCCGTAAAACCACATATCCAGATCTGTGAGCGCTTCAAAAAATCTATACCTGTTTTTTGCAGAGGATGGGGATTTTTAAGTAGTTCTACTAAATAGCTGAGGTCCTTCTCTGGCTCATAGAAATTACTGTCTGCCAACCACTGTTCATAACTGTGTTTAATCAGGCGTAGATCTTCTAATTTGCGTCGCAACTGATCGTCTTGCACCTGCTCGATCAGAGATTGGAAATCTTTGTCCTCGAAGCAAGCACGTTGCAGAGTGCCGAGACGCTGGACTATTTCTCTGGCAAAACCAGACTTTAAGCCAACTCGCTTAAACTCCTTCAGCTCAGACATCTGCTGTTTGATTAAGTGGCGGATAACCAGTGTCTTAGCGTTTTTATTCAATGGCTGGCGATCAAGGCGACCACATAAGTTGAAAATACGTGTAGCAAAACGAGAAAAAGATAGTATCTCTGCTGGGATCAATACAGAATCTGTATACTGCTCCAAATAACGCCGTTCGACATCTGATTTTATAGTCTCGGGGATCAAGATGAATGCTGGCGTAAAAGGATGAGTTTGGTGATACCGTGCGAGATCCGCTAGACAATGATCGATCAATTGAAGAGAGTCTGCGGCGCGTACGATATTCATAAATTCCTCACGTTAAGAACTGATTACAGCAGGATCTTGGTAGAGATCTCCTGACAGAGGATATAGTACCACTTTACCAGTATCTAGCGAACTCTTGATGTCGATAACTCGCTGGTTTTCACTGCCACGAAAACGCAATTTGAGATTGAGGCGATCGACTTCGAAGAGACCGTCCACCAATATGTCACATAATTCTAGCAGTTCTCGTCGGGAGTCATTGGCTAAAATCTGCTCGTAGGTATAGCCTGAGTAAATCCATATATTCTTATTGGCAGGTAATTCTTCGCGCACGCGGCGAATAACTGAGGTCAACCAGGTGTTCTGCATCGGCTCACCGCCTAACAAGGTCAGACCAGATACAGCAGGATTGCGGAGATAAGACAACAATAATTCAGTCGTATCTTCCGTCCACTCATCGCCATAAGCGAAATCTTGATACAATTCATTGAAACATTCTGGGCACTTATGAGTGCAGCCAGTGACGAATACGGAAACTCTGATCCCTTCGCCATTGGCTACATCAAATTGTCTTATTTGAGCATAACGCATAATTAAGATAAGTAAGTGCTAAATATGCATCACGCGTGAACTGATTTCTTTGGTACGACCCTCATTCCAGAAGTTTTCACCCAAGTATCCACAGGTACGGCGAATAACGGTCAGGCGGCTGCGGTCATGATTACCACAATTCGGGCACTCCCACTGGCCTTCAGCATTGACCTTGATCTCGCCGTCAAAACCACAGCAATGGCAGTAGTCGCTCTTGGTGTTGAACTCTGCGTAGTTGATATGGTCATAGATGTACTGAACCAAAGTCTCGACCGCTTCGGTATTATTGTTCATGTTGGGGATCTCAGCATAGCTGATCATGCCGCCAGTGGAACGCTTCTGGAACTCACTCTCGAAATCGAATTTGTCGAAGACGCTGATATGTTCACGCACATCGACATGGTAGGAGTTTGTGTAGTAACCCTTGTCGGTAACATCTTCGATGATGCCAAAGCGTTTGCGGTCGATCTGACAGAAACGATTGGTCAAGCTCTCAGCTGGTGTGCCGTAGAGACCAAATCCCAATTTCGTCTCAGCTTTCCAAGTATCCACTGCTTGCTTAAGTCTATCTATGACGCGCAGAGCGAACTCTTTGCCTGCTGGATCTGTATGCGAGACACCACAGATCAACTTAGTTGCCTCATAGATGCCGATGTATCCCAGTGAGATCGTAGCGTAACCATCTAATAACAGATGACCGATGCGCTCACCTGGCTTGAGGCGAGCGATTGCACCGTGCTGCCAATGAATGGGACTGACGTCAGAAGTGACATCTTTGAGCAAATTGTAGCGGAAGAGCAGAGCCTTCTTCGCGAGTTCTAAACGCTTTTCGAGGATCTCAAAGAAACGCTCTTCGCTGCCATCAGCTAAAATACCGATCTGCGGTAGATTGAGGCTGACCACGCC
>JAEWFX010000028.1 GCA_023388605.1 Bacillota bacterium | reverse complement strand
ATATGTATAGTCAGACCATTCTCACCTATCAATATCTGATTGCTAAGCGGCAATTGACGTGCTAAACCGCAGAGATAGTAGTGAGGCCGACCTGAACATATCACTACACCCCAGCCACGCTGTTCATATTCTAATAGATATTCGAGCACCTCAGACTCAATCGGGGTATCTGTTCCCCGACTTAGTGTATTGTCTAGATCTAAGAATATCAGCCGACTATACATGCTTCACTATTCTGTCTTGATGTACTCTAATCCGTTCAGATAAGGACGCAACACCTTAGGTACATAAACAGAACCATCTGCTTGCTGATGCTGTTCTAATAGTGCTGGCAAAATACGGCTAGTAGCTAGGCCAGAAGCGTTGAGAGTATGAGCGTACTCTGACTTTTTACCATCTGGGCGTCTGTAGCGGATATTGCCACGGCGAGCTTGATAGTCTCCTGCCCAAGAAGCTGAACTCACTTCTTTGTACTCATTGATACTGGGTATCCAGACTTCGATATCAAGAGTTTTTCTCATAGAATGTGAGCAATCCTCTGCTGCCAGCTTACTCAATCTATAGTGGAGCTCCAACCCTTGAACCAACTTCTCCGCCTTATTGATCATCTCTTGCAGAGCTTCATCAGCTAATTCTGGCAGAGTGTATTGAAATATTTCGACCTTATTGAATTGATGACCGCGGATAGTACCACGCTCCTCAGCACGATAACTACCTGCCTCACTGCGATAACACGGTGTATAAGCAAAGTATTTGAGAGGCAATTGCTCAGCGTCTAAAATCTCGTCACGGTGCATGTTGACTAAGGCAGTCTCCGCTGTCGGTCCCAAAAAATGTTTGAAACCATGTTGAGCCATAGCTTCTTCATCTCTCTCTTTCTCCTTTGCGATCTGCTCAGCAGAACCCATACCACGGCGTTGTTGGAGAGTAAAAACATCTTCTTCAAATTTAGGGAATTGACCAGCAGTGAAGCCTGACTCGTAATTTAATAGATGCGGAGGCATAATCATCTGATATTTATCTTTGATATGCTCAGAGATGAAATAATTGATCATCGCCCACTCTAATTGAGCACCTAAACCTTTGTACAGCCAGAAACCACTGCCACTCAATTTAACGCCTCGAACAAAATCTACCAAATTGAGCGATTCAGCAAGTTCCACATGATTCTTAGGTGTGAAATCAAATTGCGGTTTCTCACCATGAGTATGAATCACTTGATTGTTTTCTTTTCCGCCAGCGATCACATCTTCTGCTGGCAGATTGGGCAGACTAGCAATGAAAGTCGTCTGTTCCTGCTGCAGCTTGTCTATCACCTCATCATTGGCTTTAATTTGATCACCTAACTGGCGCATATTCTCAAAAATCTCAGTGGTATCTGCACCTTGCTTCTTGAGTTTAGGTATCTCCGAAGAGACTCGATTACGCTCAGCTTTGAGCGTCTCATTCTCATGCATCATGTTGCGGCGGCGCTGATCATTAGCCAGAAGATCAGTAAAATCTACCTGCCAACCTTTGCGAGCCAATAATTCACGTACCAACTCTGGCTCTCTTCTGATCAAATTTATATCTAACATCTCTGCCTCCTATCCCCACTGCACTGCTTGTTTTTTCAGGCTACGTAATTCTCGAATATAATCGGCGGCTTCCATGCCAGCTATGGCACCTTGACCTACCGCCACGGCAACTTGTGCTCTGCCGCCTGTGCAATCACCTGCTGCAAAAATTCCAGGTAGATTTGTATGCTGCTCAGAATTGACAGCAATACCTCGTTCATTGGTCTCGAGGCCCAGCTTCATAGCTAAATTCAGAGCATTGGCCTGACCTTCAGCAAAAAACATTCCCGAGACTGCGAGATCTGAATTATCGGAAAATATAACTTTGGATAAAAATCCTTCTTCATCAGCGACAACTTCACTTATTTTGTCTGCTATTACGTGATATTCAGAAAAATCAGCAGAAGCTTTTTTGCCATTGAGTAAGATATTGATTTTACCGACTACTGACTTGAGTTCCTCTGCTTCTGAGAGAGCGAACTCGCCGCTGCCGACGATGGCGATCTCTTGACCTTTATAAAAGAAACCATCACAAGTAGCACAATAAGATACTCCCATACCGAGTAGTTCCTTGGCACCTTTGATCTTGCTCTGTTGCTTGGGAAGACCTGAGGCTACGATCATAGCAATAGTGTTGACAGATTTATTAGTTGTGTGCACCTCGTAACCACCTTCGACAAAAGAGGTTCCCGTGACTTCCTCTGTCCAAAATTCAACACCCAACTTCTTTGCTTGGTCAATACCGTGCTGTTGCAAGCTAGGGCCATCGATGCCGTCAACAAAACCATAGTAATTACCAATTAGATGAGATTTAGCTAAATCACCATCTCCAGGTGCTATAACCAGGGTATTGAACCCTGCACGTTGTGTATAGATAGCGGCCTGGATACCTGCTGGTCCACGACCGATAACTACAACATCGAATTTGCTCTGCATAATTCCTCCGAAATCAATCTACTCTTAATAATAACAAAAAAGCCGACCTTTCGGTCGGCTTAATTTGTAAATGCTATATCGATTACTTGACTTCGACTTCAGCACCAGCAGCTTTGAGAGCTTCGACTGCAGCATCAGCATCTTCTTTGCTGACATTCTCTTTAACTTCCTTAGGAGCGCCATCGACGACAGCTTTAGCTTCTTTGAGACCCAGACCAGTGAGCTCGCGGATAACTTTGATAACACCGATTTTGTTGGCACCAGGGGACTTCAAGATAACAGTGAATTCACTCTTCTCTTCACCACCAGCTTCGCCAGCACCACCAGCAGCAGGAGCTGCGACGGCGAGAGCAGCGGCTGATACGCCGAATTCTTCTTCTAGACCTTTAACTAATTCATTTAACTCTAATACGGTTAATTCCTTGATGGAATCGAGTAAAGCGGTAACTTTTTCGTTAGCCATAATATCCTCCAAAATTAATCAAATTGCGGACTGATTATTCAGCCTCAGTAGTTTCTGTAGTTTCAGTCTGTACAGTCTCTTCAACTGTTTCTTCGGTATTTACAGAAGCTTCTTCTACAGTTTCAGTAGTTTCTTCTGCTTTGGCTTCTCCTGCGACAGCTAGATCGGCAACTTTTTCTACTCCGTCACCAGCTTTTTGAGCCAACAAATTCAAGGTGACTGCTAAGCTGCGGATAGGATAAATCAATCCACCGACCAATTGTCCGTACAGTACTTCTTTCTCTGGGATGCTGGCAAGTTGAGAGATGATTCCGAGATCTACTGGCTCTCCTTCTAAGATACCGCCCTTGATCTTGGTCTTCTTGAATTTCTCTACATACTTCTTGCTCAGGCGCGGAGCGAGGACGACATCGTCTTTGCTGAATGCGAGAGCAGAAGGACCGCAGAGTAATTCTGCATCTAACTCAATGCCTAAATCTTTGAGTGCGCGCTTGATGACTTCATTCTTAGCAACTTTGTAGCAAACACCTGATTTGCGTAGATCTTCACGCATCTCAGTATCTTCTGCCACAGTGAGACCTTGATAATCGGTCAAGACGATCGATTGTGCCTCACGTAATTCAGCTGCTAAATCTGCCACGACTTGTTGTTTGCGCTTCAGAATTTTTGCACTGGGCATTTCGTTCCTCCTTTAGTTATATTGAAAACCCCTCACATGGCGGAGGGGCAGGAACAAATCTCTGCTTCCGCCTAGGCCGGTGGGTGCTGATAGCACACTTTACAACTAGCACCTGCTGTCTCTGGCGAGAGGATATTCAGTTTAGTTTAATTTCGAGTTGACTTTGATTCCAGGACCCATGGTCGAGGAAATGCTCAAACTCTTGATATAAGTACCCTTAGCTGCTGCGGGTTTAGCTTTGATGACAGCCTCTAAGAGTGTCACTAAGTTTTCTTCTAACTTCTGAGCGTCGAAAGAAGCTTTGCCGATGGGACAGTGAATGATATTCTGCTTGTCCAAACGGTATTCGACTTTACCAGCTTTAGAGTCTTGGATAGCTTGACCGATCTCCATAGTAACTGTGCCTGACTTAGGGTTAGGCATCAGACCTTTCGGACCTAAAACACGACCGATACGTCCAACCACACCCATCATATCTGGAGTAGCGACTACCACGTCGAAATCAAACCAGTTCTCTTTAACAATTTTATCTGCCAGATCTTCAGCTCCGACGTAATCAGCACCAGCAGCTTGAGCTTCATCAGCTTTAGCACCGCGAGCAAAAGCTAATACTTTGACACTGCGTCCAGTACCATGAGGTAGGACGATGGCACCACGCACTTGTTGATCAGCGTGACGTGAGTCAACACCTAAGCGAGCGTGAAATTCGATAGTCTCATCGAATTTAGCAGTGGCGGTATCCTTGACTAAAGCTACAGCTTCAGCGATCTCGTAGATTTTGGAGCGATCGACTTTTTGCACATTTGCTTGCAATCTTTTGCCTTTCTTCATCTGCGACACCTCACTACTTATCCATATCGACCACAATACCCATGCTGCGAGCAGTACCTGCGATCATGCGAGCACAACTCTCAACACCAGAAGCATTGGTGTCTTTTAACTTTGTTTCGGCGATTTTCAAGCACTCAGACCAAGGCACAGTGGCGACCTTAGTTTTGTTCGGCACACCTGAACCTGATTCGATCTTACATGCTTTTTTCAGTAATACTGCTGCCGGGGGTGTCTTAGTGATGAAGTCAAAAGAACGATCAGCATAGACGGTGATGACTACAGGGATAATCATACCCATATCTTGTGCTGTGCGCTCATTGAACTCTTTGACGAATTGAGCGATGTTCAATCCGTGTTGACTAAGCGATGGTCCGACCGGCGGCGCTGGCGTTGCCTTGCCTGCAGGGATCTGCAATTTTACAAGACCTACAACTTTTTTAGCCATAGTAGCTACCTCCCATTCTTAACTTGCTTGCTTAATATATCACAATACCTCCACATAGGTAAGGTATGTTTATATTCTCAAAATCTGTGTTAGTTCAAGTTCGACTGGTGTATCACGACCGAACATGGAAACTAATACGATAACCTTCTTCTTCTCGGCATTGATCTCTTGGACAGTACCGATGAAACCATCCAAAGGACCATGGATGATCTTTACTGAGTCGCCCAGATCGTAATCGACTTCTGGTACCCAATCGCTCTCCAGTCCCATAATCATCAACTCTTCGTCAGTGAGGGGGACGGGCTTAGTGCTGGAAGGACCGACAAAACCAGTGACACCACGGGTGTTACGGACGATGTACCAAATCTCATCTGTCAAAACCATCTTAACTAATACATAGCCAGGATAAAGTTTGCGTTGATAAGTCTTGCGTTTGCCATCCTTGATCTCGAGCACTTCTTCAGTAGGTACAGATACCTCTTGGATAAAATCCTGAATGCCACGATTCTCGACAATCATGTCGAGTGTGTCTTTGACCTTGTTCTCATATCCTGAATAAGTATGAACTACATACCATTGAGCTTCATTAGTCTGAGTCATCACTTACTCCACTATTCATTGGCGGTAGTAGTAGCGACAGTGGTCGTCTCTACATCACCATCAGTAGTTTCAGTTACGGTAGTTGGATTGGTAGCAGCTGGTTTGCGATTGCCGGTATAGAAACCAGTCTTGCTGAGAATGGTGCTGACAGCAAAATCAAACACAAAAATCATAATGGCGATCACTAAGATAATCGCTAAAACTGTGCCTGTGTTGAGCTTCAGTTTTTTGCGATCAGTCCAGTTGACACGATGCATCTCAGCCTTGATATCTTTGAACCAATTGGCTACACGCTTGAAGAAGCCAGGTTTGCTCTGAGCTTGCTTCTTATTTTTGCCTGTATCCTTTTGCTTTGCCATATTTTCTCCTCTAATTTACCCGAGTACAGGCAAATTACTTGGTTTCACGATGAACGGTGTGTTTTTTACAGAAAGGACAGTACTTCTTGATCTCTAACTTATCCTTGGTGTTGGACTTGTTCTTCTTGGTGTAGTAATTACGACGTTTACACTCTTCACAAGCCAGTATAATGCGTTCTCTGGCGCCTGCTTTTGCCATGGTTTCCTCCAACTAAACTACAGAAATTACGTATATGTTTTGTAGTAATTTTATTGACGCTCGCAAATTCAGTTCACAAAAAAAAGACTTCTTGCGAAAGTCGAAATAATAATAGATTACAAGAAATCTTTTGTCAAATCTAAATTAGGTATACTGCTGATACCGCCGTGTTTGGTCGTCGATAAGGCGGCCACTCGATTCGCAAATTCTATCGCCTTCCTCAGTATTACTGCATCTGTATCTCTGAGATCAGCAGTATGTTTAAGTAAGTACCAAATCACTGAACCACCGAAGATATCACCGGCACCAGTAGTATCTACCACCTCGATATTTTTCACACCAGCGACATCGATCAATTCTCCGCGATGATAAGCTGTAGCTCCCTCGGCACCTCTGGTGACCAGAACGAAATAGAGATTTTCATACTGTGAGAACACTTCAACGATGTGTTCGCGTTCTGCTGTGCGACCAAAGATCAGTGAGAACTCTTCTTCTGAAAGCTTCACACTATTTGCTCGGCTGATTCCCCAACGCATCTGCTCGATCGCCTTATCCTCACTAGACCATAGATCTGCACGATAATTGGGATCAAAATTGAGCCACACACCTCGTTGTGCAGCAAATTCAACACATCTACGAGTAGTGGTCAATACAGGTTCTGCAGTAAGAGAAAGTGAGCCAAAATGTAGAACACGGCTACCTGCGATGGCTTGTTCAAATACAGGATGGTATTTCAATTCAAGATCAGCACTATACTTGCGTGCAAAAGAGAAACGGCGATCTCCAGTAGCATCGATGGTGACAAAGGCTAATGTAGTGAAATGTTCTGGCGAAACTTGAACCAATGAAGTGTCGATGCCACAATCTTCTAGGGTCGCAATGAGCAATCTACCCAATTCATCGTCACCCACTTGAGTGATCATCTGACAAGGTTCGCCGTACTTAGCGATAACTGACAGAAAATTGCAAGGTGCTCCACCTGGATAACCACTCAAAACTGGATATCCCGCTTCATTGACTGATTTCTGTACAAAATCGACTAACAATTCACCGATAGCGACAACTGAGTTTAATTGCGACATTACTTCCCCCATATCATGCTTTTTGTGACTTAAATTATAATAAAAGCAGAATCATAGTGCTATATCACTCGTACGCTATTACAAAAGCACTAGCAAAATAGAAACGCAGAGGAAGGTTATGAATTATCTACAAAAGATCACCTCCACCGGCAGATATGATCTACACACTCATTCAACCTATTCAGATGGTACCTATACTCCTTTAGAGATAATCGAAACTGCACGACAAAACGGACTGCACTTCCTCTCCATAACTGATCACGATACCTGTGATGCATACATAACTCTGACAAAAAACGAATCAACGAACCAAGATTACACACTGGTCAACGAAAAGGTTTTAAGTGACTATTTTGTAGATAAAACTAGCGATATAGCAGTGCAGTCGCACGACCGAGGAGATCGCCCACTGATAATAGTGCCCGGTGTAGAAATTTCTACCCTTTATCAGAATAAAAAAGTTGATCTGCTCGCCTACTTTATCGCTGAATCAATATTTAATCTACAAGAATTTTTACACGAGCAACAAAGATTACGGCATGAACGCAATCAACTGTTAATCACCAAACTTCAAAAACTAGGTTACCCACTACCAGAAAACTTCTTCGCAGAATTGCCGAGTTCAGCTGGACGTGTGCACGCAGCACGCTTTTTGGTTGAGAAAGGATACTTCTCGACGATCAGCGAAGCTTTCGATCGATTGCTCCTATTTGGTAGGCCTGGATTCGTCAGACGTCAAGCTTGTAGTACCGAAGTTGCTATCCGTACTGTACGTGCCGCTGGCGGTATACCAGTCATCGCACATCCTCAACTGTACGGTTGGTGCGAACAACCTGATCTGCTGCGAAAATTATTGATTGAATTCAAAGCTCACGGTCTGTTAGGTGTTGAAGCTTATCACTCACAAGCAAAATTAGAGCAAAGAAAATTGATAGTGAATCTCGCCCGAGAATTGAACTTAGAGACTACGGGTGGCAGCGATTTTCACGGAGCTAATAAACAAGGTCACGATCTGTACAAGGCTAACTCTTTTTAGTTCCTACACGATATTTAGCTGGATAGGCGATATAGTAACTTTCAAATAATTCCTTGTGATCGACCTCTTCGCCATCTACATAGTAGATACGATAAGTACGAGTGCGTTGTCCTACTACTGGAGAGCGCACTAATTCTCGCGTGCCCACCGGTAGCGAGTCGTCTTCTACTTCAATATCTTCACCTGGCTCAACCCAACCCAAATGTTCGACTGCAAGTTCGATGGTCGCATTGTCAGGATTAGCAGGCCCGTATATGGAATAGGTCAGATACTCATCGTTATATTCCGTGACTATGGCATATGGATAATCGGTCGGATTCTCTATGATCAAGTCCGCCCAGTCCTCGATCATGGCATCTGTGCCCGGCTTGCAATAAGCAGATTCCAAACCGTGATTGTGATGTTCAATAAAATTGAGATTAGCTTTGGCTGCAGCCTGAAACAGAGTCGAACTGACTTGGCACAATCCGCCACCGTAACCGATCTCAGACTTACCATCCACTTCTACAGCTGCAGGGAAATATCCATTTTCACCGCTCATTTCTCCTAAGTGTTCAAGCAAGGAAAAATTAGAGTGAGGTTGGATTATCTGACCGTCAATACGTTCAGATCCCACACGCAGATTACCGTTACGACCTTCACTGTAGTACGGGACATAGGTCGTAGCTTCGCTGACGAAACCTAGTTTATTCTGTACTTGTTCTAAAGATTCTTTGTCGTCGGTGTTTTCAAACGGCAGAGCGATCTCGCTGGTCACATCACCAGCTTTGATCTTCTCTATCAGTGTTTTCTCTAAATCATCGTTCTTCAATCTGCGTCCAGGCTCGCCTGCCTTGAGTACAAACTTCTTAGTTTCAAGGTCAAAACCGGTGGCGACAGCTCTACTAGGTTCAAGCTTGACAAAGCTTGCTAGACGCTCGATTTCACTCTTCAGCGCAGATTCAGAATAAGTGTAGACGGGCTTAATCTTTCTGCTACCGCCCTTCTCCTCGATAAAACTCTTAGCTTCATCTTGTGTGAAGGCTTTAGCTTTACCAGTCATCGCCAATTCATAGATGCTGTCGGCATCAAAATTGAGCTCCACATTCGGTGTCTCGATCAAGAAATTCTTGCTGATTTCCAAGGCTAATTCGTGAATTTCTGCAGATGACATGTCTTTGAGCTTCGGATCAAAGGCTGCCGCAGCAGCTTGAGCATCTTCACCCTCTGTGTTGAGGATTTCTTGTTCGTGCAACAACTCACGTTCACTCTCAGCAATCGCGTTTTGCTGTTCTTTTTCTGCACCAGTTAAGTTGAAGGCATCGGGAATAAACACATTGATCGTCTCTGGTTTAGAGAGCAACTCGATCAAACCATTGCGATCTAAGCCGCTTATATTTATATCACCTAAATAGGTGTTGGCAGCGATCTTGTCGGTCTGTGTATCTTTTTGAGCGACCTTGTCGGGAGAAGACGGTTTGGTAGAACCAGTTAAAAGATTATAAGAATAAATTATTCCTACTACTGACAAGCCTACTATCACTAGTAGGCCTGCCAGGAGAACTTTTATTTTAGATGACATATTTCCTCGGAGTTAATAAACCACTCGTCTGACACTGTACAATCTGTACAGATAATAACTGCTATCTAGTCTGGAGACGATGACACCGACGCCGTAATCTGAAGCATGCACAAAGCTGTTGTCACCGATATAGATACCACTGTGGTGTACACCTCTACCAGCTTCAGCAAAAGTGACGATGTCGCCAGGAGCTAATTGCGAGTAATCACCAGGTGAGAAAGGTACCGATGAACCTACTGTAGCTTGTGCGTCAGCAGTACGCGGGATACTTATACCGTGTGATTTATATAGATAGTAGACAAGTCCTGAACAATCGAAGCCACTGGGAGAAGCTCCACCATAGATATATTCAGTACCAATAAACTCTAAGCCCATGGCGGCGATGGAATTACCAGTTGCACTGCTCTCACCTGATTCAACAGGTGTAACGACCTCGGTATTATCAGCATCGTCCTTATCAGGAGCTACTTCTTCTGCTAAGTTGATCTCCTCATCTTGCAAGAGATCACTGCGCATATAGCCGACGGTACCGTCCTTGCTGATCTGGTACCAGACTTCGCCCTGGTCATTGGTACCTTTGCCTAGCAACTCTACAGCCTGTCCGTAGTATAGAACCTGAATACCACTGCTGCTAACTGATGAGCCAGTACGCATGTAGGCACCATCACTGGCTGAGACGTACATCGTACCAGAAACCTCTGTGAATTCTGTAGCGACATTGTCTTGCTCAGGGGTCTTCTCTTCCACTACTTCAGGAGCAGATTCTCCTAGGTAGGCTGTGTAGACATAACCTTCCTTGCCTTCTTCATCTACAACATATGACCAGTCTTCGACCACATCATTGCTGCCGCGTACTTTGACGATGAATGTCTCGGTAACCTTAGAAGCAGGTTTGTATACTGATAAAACTTGATTTTGGAAAGTGTAACCATCGCGCAGATTGAGATCAGTTTGGGCGTATTTCTCTACACCAGTTTCGACTTTCTCTATGATCTCTGCTTCGACAGTATTGTTATCTTCTTCAGTCTCTGTTTGAGTAGCAGACTCTTCAGTTGATGGCGCTTCTGTGACAGGCTCAGTCGGTTGTGGTGCTTTGGTCTCTACAGTGGTCTCTTCTGTGATAGGCTCTGTAGTCGCAGCTGGAGTCGTCTCTGTAGTTTTGCGTTCCAACTCTGCCTTTTGTTGACGGATAACATCAGCTTTTACTTTGAGCAGAGTAGCACCTGTTCTCTTGGTAGTGCTAGTGCTCTTCTTAGCAGAAGCAGATAATTTCTGAGCATTCTTGGTAATTTGCTCAGTATCCTTCAAGGCTTTTTGTTTCTTATCAAAATTAGCGGAACGATTGATCTGTGGTAGGAGTAGACCCATCACAACTACAGACAAAACCAATACTCCCGTCAAGATAGGAAGCCCGTAACGAATAATCTTAGGGATTTGTCGGCCAGCTCGCTTCGCTTGAATCTGCGTAACTTCATGACCATCTAAGAAAGTCGTGTTGTCAGTAGTTCTGCGGTTTTCGCTATTCATCATACCTCCAACCTGTTCATGACGTCTGCTTAAAGTGTATAGAACATCGACACAAAGGTAAAGTTCACTGCCTGTCAATTGAACAGATTTTATTATACTTATATAATTACTCGTATCAGTTTTTGTGCGTATTACTTCACTATACTGATGTATCGATACGACGTGAAATAATATTGTAACAATGTAATCATTTTGTCAATAACCATATGCACAAAAAATAAGAGGTATTGATGACAGAAACAAGTAATACTCCTAGACGCCAGCCTACTCAGGCAAAAAATAAGGCCAAGAAACCTTATCCGAAGAGTTCACCATTAAGACGTTATTACCGTGAATTGCGTAAGCGTGTTCATGGACGTCCTTCACATAGCACTCATTCGACCAGTTTAATAGGCTTAGTCGCTTCGACGATAACTCGCCTGCTGATTTTATGTTTAGTGATTTTGATGTTGGTGGGCTTTGGTCTGACTGGTCTAGGTACAGGTATTCTGTTCGGCTATATTTCCACTGCTAAAGATGTGCAGATCGAAGATATCACTTCCACCGGCAACAAGACTATTTTAGTGGACAAAGACGGTACCGAGATCGCTAGAGTTTCTAGCAACTCCTTGGCTAACCGTAAATTCGTCCCCTATCAAGAGTTGGCGGATACCTACATCGCCAAAGCTTTTATCGCCATAGAAGATGAGCGTTTCATGAGCCATCCTGGTATCGATATCAAACGTATCGGTTCAGCGATCTTCAGTGCTCTCGCCAACGGCGGCACTCCTACTCACGGTGGTTCAACTATAACTCAGCAAACTATCAAATTGATCTCTGGCGCTGACGACATCTCGGCTCAACGTAAAATACAGGAGTGGTACAACGCTTTTAAGCTCGAACAAAACCGTTCCAAAGAAGGAGTGTTGGATCTCTATCTCAATCTGGTGCCGATGTCCAATAACATCGTCGGCGTACAGGCAGCGGCCATGGCGTATTTTAACAAGGATGCTAAAGATCTGAATCTGCAAGAGTGTGCCTTCCTCGCCGGTATTCCCAATATGCCTTCAACCCTCAATCCTTTTACCGAATACGGTCGACGCAATGCTCTGCGTCGTATGCGTTTTACCCTCGCCAAAATGTTTGAACTCAATTTCATCACAGAGGAAGAATACCAAGAAGCGATGAATGCAGAGTTGCAATTTGATTTTTCACATGAGGACAATAAGAGCGACGGTATCAGATCTTATTTCGCTGATTATGCAATCAACAAAGTCGTCGATGATCTGATGGCGAAACTGGGTTATTCACGTGAAGTAGCGGAGCTCACAGTCTACGATCAAGGTCTTACCATTGAGACCACTATGGATTCTGAACTGCAGGCCAAATTAGATGAAATCTACAGCGATCAAGATAATTTCGTCAAAGATCCTTACCAGCTCCCTGACAGTCCTGAAGTACCTCAATCTTCCATAGTCGTAATTGAAAATAATGTACAGGATCCTGGACGTGTACGCGGCATGGTCGGTGGTTATGGTAAAAAGACTAAAAACATGATCTTTAACCGTGCTACCGATGCTCATCGACAACCTGGATCTTCGATCAAGCCCATACTAGTATATGCTCCTGCCCTCGAGACTGGAGCCATTCAACCCAATACCATATTCAACGATGAGCCTAAGTACCTCAACCCTGAGGATCCGTATACACCGTACCCCCTCAACTTCAGTCGTTCTTACTCGGGACAAGTTAATCTACGCACAGCCTTGGTCAGCTCGCTGAATACCATAGCGGCTGATGTGTTCATGAATTACGTTGGTCCAGAAGTAGCTTTAGATTATCTACGCCGCACTGGCATCGATCGTACGGGAGAGAATTTTCCTGCTATGGCATTGGGTGGTTTTGCTGATGGTGTCAGTACTCTGCAGATGGCAGGTGCCTACAGCACGCTCGCTAATGGCGGCATCTATGCCGAACCTTCAGTTTATACCCGTGTTCTACGTCAAGACGGTTCAGTTCTACTAGACAATACTATTCCAGATGCTAAACGTGTCTACAGCAAGGAAGTTACAGATGTGATGACCGACAATCTGATGAGCGTAGCTCAGAACGTCGGAGCAGGTCCATACAATCTTCCATCTGCTGGTAAAACTGGTACCAGTGAAGATGAGATCGATAAGTGGTTCTGTGGCTACACTCCTTATTATACCGCAGCTGTCTGGTATGGATTTGACAACAATTACGGACGCCGTACAGAAATCGCCCCGGCAGATCTCTACAACGCCATCGGTTTATGGCGTGCTTCGATGATCGCCATCTCTGAAGATCTCTCCTACAAAGATTTCGACATCACTGTACGCACCCCACAATATGAAGTGCCAGCACCTGTACAAGAAACACCGCAAGAAGAACCTGCTCAACCAGAACAACCGGTGGAACCTGGCATTGAACAGCCTGAGGAAAATCCTGACCAACCAGGAGAAAACCCTGAACCTGAACAGCCAGTTGAACCAGAACAACCAGAAGGTCCCTAACTTATGAATTACTTGTTTAAAAATTGCTATACCGTAACTCCTGACTGGGATTTGCTCACAGAACAATGCGTGCTAGTTGAAGATGGGAAAATCTCATCTATTTTACCGAGTGCTGAACTTAATAATAAAGTGCAGTTACCTGAGCAATTAGAAATTATAGATTGTACTGACCAATTATTAATTCCTGGTTTCGTCAACGCTCATTGTCACGTCGCGATGACACTGTTGCGAGGTTATGGCAGTGAACGTGCACTGCACCAATGGTTATTCGACTACATCCTCCCTTTCGAAGATGAGATGTCAGGTGAAGATTGTTATTGGGGAGCCAAACTGGGAATAGCTGAAATGCTCGCCTCAGGTATCACGTCCTTCAGCGACATGTATATGTTTGTTTGGGATATCACTAAAGCTATCAACGAAAGCGGCATTAAGGCAAATGTATGCGCTTTTTCTGACGACGCTGATTCTTTTGCTAAACAATTAGCGTCTCTGAACACTGATAAAATACGTATGGATATGGCTTACCATGCCGTCTATACCGGTAATCCAAAAAAACTGACTAACATTGTTGAATTGGCTGACAAATATAATTGTCATGTACAAGTACATGTCTCTGAAACTATAAAAGAAAATGAAGATTGGCTGAATGAGACAGGACAAACTCCTACCGCCTATCTAGCTGATTTTAATCTTTTTAGCCATCCGACAATTGCTGCGCACTGTGTACATCTCAACGATGAGGACATTGAGATCATGAAAAAGTACAATGTGCATCCCTGTCATTGTCCTTCAGCTAATCTAAAATTAGGCAGCGGTATCGCTGATGTCAGGAAATGGTTGTCTGCAGATCTCAAAGCCTGTATCGGTACCGATGGACCTGCCAGCAACAACAATCTCAATATGTTAGAAGAAATCCACTTCGCTGCCATGTTACAAAAAGGTCTCCATCGAGATCCCACTTGCCTCACCCCTAAACAGGTACTGAAAATGGCTACGATCAATGGAGCTTTAGCACAAGGACGTACGAACACTGGTTCAATGGAGATAGGATATGCAGCAGATCTCACACTATGGGATCTACGTCATGCTCACACTCAGCCTCTGAATGATGTTCTATGTGCCCTTGTATATTCCGCTAACGCTTCTGATTTAAGAATGAATATGGTTGATGGAGAAATTCTCTATTTTGACGGAGAATACAAAACCATCGATCTGCCAGAGGTCATCGCTAACTGCCAAAGAATTAAACAGGAGAAACAACATTTAATGACTAGATCGATGGATATGTTCTGATTTTAGATCTCTTATCGATTAATCTAAAGCTAATTTATTTTTCACGGAATAAAGTTTTTATTCTCGAAAAGAAACCAGGACCTTTACGGTAGTGATTATCGCTCAAAGAGTTGTCGAATTGCTCCAAAAGGTCTTTTTGTTCGTCACTCATATCGTAAGGTACTTCCAAGATAATCTTGATGTGGTGATCTCCTCGATAACCCGGACGAGATACATAAGGAATACCTGCATTGCGTAGCGTATATACATCACTGGGCTGTGTACCTGGCTTCAGTTTATACTTAACTGTACCGTCGATAGTCGGTACTTCTATTTCCTTGCCGAGAGCTGCCTGAGCAAAAGTGACAGGAACATCGCAGTAGGTATCGTTGCCACGTCTAGAGAATACTGGATGTGGCTTGATCTGTATCTGAATATAGAGATCGCCATGCGGTCCACCATTTTGACCTGGCTCACCTTCACCACGCAGAGTCAAACGTTCACCCTCATTTATGCCTGCAGGGATCTGCACAGTAAGAGTTTTGTTCACCACTTCACGACCTGTACCTCGGCAATTGCTGCAAGGATTCTTGATCACTTTGCCGCTACCATGACAGTTTCCACATGGTTGAGTGGAATTGACAGGTCCGAACATGGTTTGAATAGGACGCGAAACTCTACCAGTACCATTACAGACTGGACAGGTCTCAGGCTCGCTGCCATCTGCAGTTCCATGGCCTGAGCATTTAGAGCAGACATCTTCCTTCTTGATATTGATGGTACGCTCTACACCGTGAGCCGCTTCCATAAAGTCTAGCTTCATGCGATAGCGCAAATTTGCACCAGGCATGGCTCCGTTGTAGTGTGCATGTTGATCACCGAAGCCACCAAATCCGCCGAAACCTCCGAAGCCACCACCGAACAACGAAGAAAAAATGTCGTTTAGGTCAAAACCGAAACCACTGAAACCGTGGCTTGATCCAGCATTGCCGTCGACACCAGCAAAGCCGAATTGATCGTAGCGTTGACGCTTCTCTGGGTCACTCAACACCTCATAGGCTTCATTGGCTTCCTTGAATTTCTCTTCTGCTTCTGCATCACCTTTATTGACGTCTGGGTGATACTTCTTCGCTAATTTCCAGAAAGCACGCTTGATCTTAGACTCGTCGGCATCGCGACTAACACCTAAAACTTCGTAATAATCTCTTTTGTTTGCCAAGAGATACTCCTTATTGCTGATAACTGAAAGCAGCTCTAACTACTGCTAGAGCTGCCGACAATCTACTAAATTATACTATTTATCGCTGCCAGCATCCTTGAACTCAGCATCATAAGTACCTGGTTCTTGATTAGGTGCTGCATTAGGGGCGTCTTGTTGAGGGGCTTGCTGTTGATACAGTTTCTCTGACACTTTGAAGAAGGCCTGTTGTAATGCATCGCTCTGTTGTTTGATCGCCTCGATATCTTCTCCCTTGAGAGTTTCCTTCAGCTTATCTACTTCTGCTTGAATCTGATCACGATCAGCTTGTTCTAACTTATCACCTAATTCGCTCAAAGTTTTTTCAGTCTGATAGACCGTAGCATCAGCAGCGTTGCGGACATCTACAGCTTCACGACGCTTCTTGTCTTCCTCGGCAAATCTCTCTGCATCTTGTACCGCCTTCTCGATCTCTTCATCGCTGAGATTGGTAGTAGCGGTAATAGTGATCTTCTGCTCGCGTCCAGTCGCTTTGTCGACAGCTGAGACGTTTACGATACCATTGGCATCTATGTCGAAAGTAACTTCAATTTGTGGGATGCCACGAGGTGCAGGTGCGATACCGTCGAGAACGAAGCGTCCGAGACTCTTGTTGTCACTAGCCATTTGACGTTCACCTTGTAAAACATGAACCTCTACCTGACTCTGACCATCTGCTGCAGTTGAGAAAATCTGACTTTTCTTGGTAGGAATGGTGGTGTTACGGTCGATAACTTTGGTCATGACTGCACCCAATGTCTCAATACCCAGTGATAGAGATGTGACGTCTAGGAGCACCATGTTTTTGATATCACCAGTCAAGACACCAGCTTGAATTGCAGCACCGAGAGCTACACATTCATCCGGATTTATACCTTTGAAAGGCTCTTTGCCAAAATACTCTTTGACCATGTTCTGCACGGCCGGAATACGAGTCGAACCACCAACCAACAGAACTTTGGAAATGTCGCTAGATTTGAGACCTGCATCATTCATCGCTGTCTGCAACGGAGTTTTGGTCTTATTGACTAAATCACTGGTGAGTTCATCGAATTTAGCACGAGTCAATTTGGTCTCTAAGTGCTTGGGACCTTCTGCATCTGAATAAATGAAAGGCAAGTTGATATCAGCTACTGTGACACCAGACAACTCAATCTTTGCTTTTTCGGCTGCTTCGCGGAAACGTTGCATGGCGACACGATCATTGGATAGATCAGAACCTAAACTCTGCTTAGCTTCTGAAATCAACCATTCGACTATCTTCTGATCAAAATCATCACCGCCCAAACGGTTGTTACCTGAGGTAGCTAAAACTTCGAAAACGCCGTCACCGATCTCTAAGATAGATACGTCGAAAGTACCACCGCCCAGATCGAATACAACTATTTTTTGATCTTCTTCCTTATCTAAACCATAGGCGAGAGAAGCTGCAGTCGGCTCGTTGATTATTCTTAAAACCTCTAGACCGGCAATTTTACCTGCATCTTTGGTTGCTTGACGC